>CADBUH010000095.1 GCA_902797775.1 uncultured Erysipelotrichaceae bacterium
GAAATCATTGATGAAAAGACAGGTATGGTCACAAAAGAAAAGAATGTGGCTTCTCTTTTGGATGCGATTCGAAATCATAAGGATTGGAAGAAAGAAGATTGTATTGAGCGAGCTTCTCACTTTAAACGCGAAGAAATGTTAAAGAATTATTATAATTTATATATATCTTTAAATTAGACAATTATAGGAAAGTAAAGCTATAATTTTAATGTTATGTATGTACTAGTAATTTACGCAATACTAGCTTGTTTTTTAGTTGGCATTACGTTAAAAGAGAAAACCAACACAAGGTGTTTAGAACTTATCCTTAGTGGGTTAGTAATGCTTATCTTTTTATTTCGTTTTAATTTAGGACCTGATTATGGAACCTATCATTTTATTTTTGAAAGTGTATCCAATCCAATCGTGGATATGTTTCAAGCACATGCATTAAGAAATGTTGGTTTTGCAACACTTGCTTTCTTAAGTAAATCCATTGTTCATTCTTATCCATTCTTTATGTTTGTATGTAATTTCATAAGTATTGGTTTATGTGGTTATACCATCTATAAATATTCGGATAGTATTTTATTATCAACAATCTTATTTATAGGTTCTGGAATCGTGATGATTTATCTAGGAAGTGGCTTACGTCAAATGCTTGCGATGAGCTTATTCTTCTTTGCTTTTTATGTTTTTTTAAGAAAAAAGAAGTATTTCAAATATGAACTTATGGTTCTACTTGCGTGCTCATTTCATGAGGCAAGTGTATTAGGTTTACTATTTCCATTAATTGATTTATTACTTCCTCATTTTGAAAAATATAAGAAGACTTATCTAATTGGTTGTACAATCTTTTCGATTGGAATTAGTACTGCAATTATTCACGTCCTACCAATCATTGCACGCTTCTTTGGGAATGGTTATTCTGCCATCACCCATGTATTCTCATACTTCTTAGAGAATCCGCAAATTAGTATTATGGGACTTGGAATGGAAGTTGTGTTTGTGATGATGATTGTTGGGTTATATTATTTCGCGGATCATTTAAAATTAGATCCTTTTGTATCCTTAGAGATGACCATAACCTTTGTCTTATTCTTTGTATATCTCATGTTTATGCGTTATCCAATTGTGTCTCGGATTTGTGATTTCTATCAAATTATCTTTTTGATTCTAATTCCTCGCTTATGGGCATCCATTCTTGATAAGAATAAGAAGGTTTTATGCTTACTAGGGGTTTTATTATTAAACGCATTCTTACTTTATTCGGATGTGAATTATACAATCGCATTATTAAATAATTCCTATGGTTATACCTTTAACCTTATGAATTTTCCATATACAAGTGTGTTTAATCAAATAAAGTGTAATGAATATATTCAGGTATTGATGAAATGAGTAGAAGAAAAGGAAATTTAGCGATCTCAATTATAGCGAACATGATTTCGGTCATTGTTTCCGCTTTTGTGTCGTTTATCATAACGAAATATGTTGTAGAGACAGTAGGGAGTACGACCTATTCCTTTTATCCAATTGCGACAAATTTTGCGAATTATTTCTCGATTATCTTTATTTCTGTTAATGCGATGTCAGCTCGGTTCATAACCGTAGCCTTTGTGAACCATCAGGAAGAAGATGCGAAGAAATATTTCACATCTGTATTATTTGCGGATTTAGGAATTGCGGTTGTTTTATCTTTATTATTGATTGTGTTTATTGCGCGTATTGAATATATTCTCAATATTCCAGTTGCTATTCTTCCATCCATTCGTAAACTCTTTATTTATCTTTTGATTATGGTGATTGTGAATGGTGTATGTAGTGTTTATATTATTGCGCCATACGCGAGAAATCGTATGGATATCGCAGGTGTTATCAGTATCATTGATAATATAACGAAGTTATTATTCTTCTTATTCTTATTGAATCGAGGAGATTTCCATATTGAACATTATGGACTTGTCTTACTTGTAGCAGCGATTGTGAACTTAGTCTTGAACTATTTCGCGACAAAAGTATTACTACCAGGTTTTTCATTAGATTTAAAACTATTATCCCTTGAACATATTAAAGAAGTCGTTTCCTCTGGCTTTTGGATTATGATTAATCGAAGTGGGGTCTTACTCATTAATAATGCACAATTATTGGTGATTAATATCGTATTAGGGGCAGATGCCTCGGGTCCTTTATCTTTAACCCAACCAATCTATTCCTTTATCTCTTTATTTGGTTCTGCCATGGTCAATACAATCACACCACTCGTGGTACGTACGGTTGCCCAAAAGAAAGAAACCTTTGATCAAGATGTACGCTATATTCAATTACTCTTTGCGTTATTAATTGGTGGATTATGCACGATCGTGATGGGCTTTGGTGAACAATTCTATCATCTATACTTACCAAAAGAAGATGCACATCTATTGTATGTATTATCGTACTTAAATCTTCTCCAATTACTAATAACCTATATCACAACCTTCTATACAGCTTTCTTAACAGCGATTAATAAAGTGAAAGTTCCTTCCCTAGTTATGTTAGGAATAGGGGTTATTGGAATTGGAATTATGTTTATAATTCTTAAGAGTACGAATCTAGGAATTATTGGAATGTTGATAGCGAATAATCTTACTTATTTCTTCTATTATTTCATTTTCCAAACCCTCTATGCGCGCAAGGAGTGTGAAATGATTCAGGAAGATTGGAAGAAATCTTTAAAGATTATGCCTCTAATTCTTTCTGGGTTATTCTTTATCATTTTAAATACACTTTTAGGTAGAATCGTTCCTATCTCTAATTTTGTATCTTTAATCTTAATATGTGGGGTTATCTTAATCATAGAAATCTTTGGTTTATTATTTATAAATCGAGTGAAAATAGGGGACTTTATTAGCTTTATTCGAAAGTAAGTCTTAATGGAATGTATTGTAGAGGGATGGTATAATTTTAAAGATGGAAGAGTTAGGGTATTATTTTACAAATTGGAATAGTGATGTGATTTCAATTGGTGTTCTCATCAATGTAATCTTAATTATTTCTGGATATTTTTGGGGTAAATTATTTCAGAAGTTCGCAAAGAGTCTTAAAAAGATTGATGCGACTTTTTTAGGTATTTTCTTTATTCTAGCCGTATTCCAGATTTTTATTTTCTATAGTGTTACGGTTAAGGCGAGTACCATGATTAGTTATTATTTATTGGCGGTACTCGTATGTATTAGTCCAATCTTATGTTTGGTATTTCGGGCGAATGTTTTACCAACATGGAAGAATTTAGCGAGTTTAATTGTAGGAATTGGGATTAGTTATATTCTATGTTGGGCATCAAGTAAATTAAATACGAATAATATTTTCTTTGATTC
>CADBUH010000096.1 GCA_902797775.1 uncultured Erysipelotrichaceae bacterium
AACACATCAAGACTTTGGTTCTGGAGATCGTATTTGCTACCATGGCGTAATGGATATGTTTAGAAATCCAAAACTTGCAGCGAGTGTTTACGCAAGCCAACAAGATAAAGAACCTGTCCTAGAAATTGGTACATCCATGGATATTGGAGACTATCCAGCAGGACAAATTGGAGCTGTCTATGCATTCACAAATGCAGATTATGTGGAACTCTATAAAAATGAAGACTTTGTAGCACGCTTTAAACAAAAAGGATTTGAAGGCTTACCTCATGGTCCAATTGAAATAGATGACTTTATAGGAGAACTCTTAGTTACCAAAGAACATTTCTCCCAAGAAAAAGCAGAACTGATTCGAGATTGTTTAGGAGCTGCAGGAAAATATGGACTCGCAAACTTACCTGCAAGCTATAAAGCAAAACTTGCTTATGCGATGATGCGTTATCATCTTAAATTTGAAGATGGTGTAGCACTTTATGGGAAGTATGTTGGTAACTGGGGTGGAGAAGCAGTAAAGTGGCGCTTTGATGCAATTAAGAATAATCAAGTGATTAAGAGTGTCACTAAAGTTCCAAATTGTGATCTACATCTAGAAGTTACTTCTTCTAAACAAACCTTAGAAGAAGGGGAAGTATATGATATGGCAATTGTTCGTATTGTTGCAAAAGATGCGAACAACAACATCGTCCCATATGCACAATTACCAATATCCTTTGAAGCAGAAGGGCCAATTGAAGTAATTGGACAAAAGATTAGTACCTTAGAGGGTGGAATGAGTGGAACCCTTATTAAGACAAATGGAAAAGTTGGAACAGGGACACTAACCATTAAGTGTGAACAATTAGAACCTGTCAAAATAGTATTTGTGGTGAAAGAAGGAAAGTAATATGAAGTTTTCGAAAAAAGAAACAGCAGCCTATGGTCTTGGGGCAATTGGAAAGGATATGGTATATGCCTTATCTGCTTCCTTTGTAATGTATTACTACCAAGATATTATGGGACTATCCGCATCCTTTGTAGGATTAATCTTAATGATTGCGCGTGTATTTGATGCGATTAATGATCCATTTATGGGTGTCATTGTCGCAAAGACAAACACAAAGTACGGAAAATTCCGTCCATGGATTTTATCCGGTACAATTCTCAATGCATTTATTCTTTATGCATTATTTAGTGCACCATCTTTAAGTGATGGTGGTTTAAAAGCTTACTTCGCAGTGATTTATATTTTATGGGGTATTACATATACCATGATGGATATTCCATATTGGTCTATGATTCCTGCTGTAACGGATAATTCTGCAGATCGTGAACAACTCTCTGTTGTAGGTAGAACTTGTGCTGGTGTAGGAAACGCACTAATTACAGTTGGAACAGTTATGGCTGTCGCTGCTCTTGGTGGTGGTGTAGAACGTACAGGTTTTAAATGGTTTGCGTTAATTGTATCGATTATCTTTGTTATTACAGAATTCATCTTATTTATAACGATTAAAGAAAGACCTACAAAAGAAAAGATGAAGACAACTTCTGTAAAAGAGATGTTTACAGCGCTTGTTCAAAATGATCAAGCTATGACAACCGTACTTACCATTGTATTAATTAATAGTGCACTTTATATCACTTCAAATTTAATTATCTATTTCTTTAAATATGATGTAGGTGGAACTTCATGGGAAGGTAATTATACGTTATTTAGTACAGTAGGTGGTGCTTCTCAAATTTTAAGTATGATGCTTGTATATCCTCTTCTAAGAAAGAAGTTTAGTAATACCACAATCTTCCGTCTTTGCTTAGGATTATCAGTAACAGGTTATATCTTAATTCTATTAGCTTGCTTTACAGGTTTATCACATAATATGGCAGTTCTATGTGCTTGTGGATTACTTGTATTTATGGCGAATGGAATGCTAACAGTTCTTACTACTGTCTTCTTATCCAATACCGTTGATTATGGAGAACTCAAGACAGGTAGAAGAGAAGAAAGTGTTATCTTCTCTATGCAAACCTTTGTTGTAAAACTCGCCTCTGGTTTAGCAGTCTTCTTAACAGGTTTAGGCTTAGATATGATTGGACTTGTAGGTAATTCGGATACAACAGGAGAGATTGTTCAACAAAGTGCTTCTACGATTACAGGCCTTCGTTTATTAATGACAATCCTTCCAATTATTGGATTAATTTGTGCTTTATTTGTATTTAATAAAAAGTTTATTTTAACAGATGAAAAAGCAGATGAAATCGCTAGAGAACTTAAGGAGAGAAGAGCGTAATGTTTCTATCGTGGCAAGTGAAAGGAACGGATACAAATAACGAAAGATATTTCTTTACGGGACTTCAAGAACTCCAAGAAGTGAATCATGTTGTATGTAAAGTTCCAGATAGTAAATTATATAAAGTGGTTGCGAAGATTGCTTTCCCTACACGTAAAGGGGAAAAGATCTTTATGAATGGCTATCAAACTTGGACCTATTGTCCTGAATATACAAGAAGAAGTCGTATACGTGGTATTAAAGGATTACCACAACGTCTTGTAGATCAATTCGGTTTAGATCGTTATGCCGATTATCATTTTGTTAAGTATCGTAATCAACCTGGTGTAACACATGGTTTTTCCTTTTGTTACTTTCGATACAAAGACAAGTTCCGTTTCTTTGGTTCTTTAAATGAAGAACCTGGTTATACACAATTTAAATATGATGCGAATGATCAAATCTTAACCTTAAGAAGAGATTGTAGAGATGTTCGCTTTGAAGGGGATTATCCTATCTTTGATTTATTTTATATAGAAGGTAGTGAGAAAGAAGTCTTTGATGCGTGGTTTAAATTATTGAATTTACCACCTGTAAAGAAAGATCCTTTATGTGGTTATTCAAGTTGGTATAATCGTTACCAAAATATTTCTTCAAAAACCATTGGTGAAGATTTAGAAGGTTGTAAGAGAGTATTAGAAGAAGGAGATCTATTCCAAATTGATGATGGATGGGAACCATTTGTAGGAGATTGGCTAGAACCAGATACTAAGAAATTCCCAGAAGGTATGAAGAAGGAAGCAGACCGTATTCATGAAGCAGGTTATAAAGCAGGATTATGGTTAGCACCATTTGTCGCAGAGACAAATTCTTCCCTCTATAAAGAACATCCAGATTGGTTCTTAATTGTTGATGGTGAACCATGGAAGGATGGATGCAATTGGTCTGGATTCTATTCTTTGGATATTGATCATCCAGAAGTGATTAAGTATTTAGAAGAAGTATTCCATCGTGTCTTTGATGAATGGGGATTTGATTTAGTAAAATTAGATTTCTTATATGGTGCTGCACCTTTTGGAAATGAAAAAGAAACAAGAGCGGCACGTATGATAAGAGCGATGAAGTTCTTAAGAAAACTATGTAAAGGAAAAGAAATACTAGGATGTGGCGTACCTGTTATGCCAGCGTTTGGGTATGTGGATTATTGTCGTATTAGTTGTGATGTATCTCTTGATTGGAATGATGTACCACATATGCGAATCATTCATAGAGAAAGAGTATCCACCAAACAAGCAATCGGAAATGTCTTCACAAGATTCCCACTTCATAATCGTGCATATTCTTCGGATCCAGATGTATTCTTCTTAAGAGATGAAAACTGTCGTCTAACGAGTCGGCAAAAAGAACTCTTAGCGAAGGCGGATGCACTGCTTGGTGGTGTATGGCTAATGTCCGATAATCCATCGAAGTATACAAAGACAAAGATTAAACAATATAAGGATTATCGTAAACTCACAAAAGCGACGAATGTAAAACTGGATCGTATGCAAAAGATTATTACATATGAACTGGATGGAGAAGTTCACGCATTAGATGTATCTGAGTTAATGCAATAAGAGATTCTATCAAGAATCTCTTTTGCTTATGCAGGAAACTCTTTATAATTACTAAAGATGAAACAGTTTAAAGAAATTGAAGAAAAAGCACATGCGAAACATGTACCAATTATGAAAGAGGAAGGGATTGAATTTCTATCTTCTTTTATTATGAATCATCCAGAAATTATGAAGATATTAGAAGCAGGTACAGCGGTAGGATATTCTGCTTTAACGATGGCTTCTATTCGTGAAAATATTACGATTGATACATTAGAGATTAATGAAGAAATGATTTCGATCGCAAAAAAGAATATTAAGGAAAGAGAAATGGATGATCGTATCTTTGTGCATCAAATTGATGCGATGCTTTATCAAAGTGCACAATATTATGATTTATTCTTTATTGATGCAGCGAAATCCCAATACTATAAATACCTTGAACATTTTCTTCCAATGTCTTATGTAGGTTCTTATTTTGTGTTTGATAATATGAACTTTCATGGCATTGTAGATGATCCGGAATTATCGCATAATCGTAGTACTTTACAGATGACAAGAAAACTCAAAAGATTTCGTGAAAAGATTTTAAAAGATGAACGCTTTGAACATGAATTTCATCCTGAAATTGGAGATGGCATATTAGTGTTGAAAAGGATAAAATAAAACATCTACCGTAGTAGATGTTTTTTTAGAATCTTCCGCTTGAATGAGAGAAGCCTCCACTATTGATAGAGGTTCCACCTCCGCCTCCACCTCCACTTCCAGAACTACTTTCAATACGTGGTTTAGGAGAACGTTGTTCACGACGATATAAGAATTGATCTTGTACAATATCTAAGTTAATTCCATTTTCTGGAATATAGTTATAGGCTTCATATTTACGTCCTTTGGTACGATGCCTAGAACGCAATCCTAAGCAGATTAGTAAAGACGTAAGGGGAGAAGCTGCAGCCGTAATACCGATTCCTACTTTACGACGTTGTTCTTTTTGTTCAACGGATGAATGAACACTATTCACATCAACTGGTTCACCCATTGCTTCACGTTCTAAATCATATTCTGCGTTATCTATGAATCGATTAAATGCGTCATAGAAATTTCCATTACTCATACGATTCACAACTTCATCAGCGATAACTGATTTCGCGTAATCTGTGAATGCACGGTTTGCGCGATCTCCATATGCGACAATATCGTAATATCTTTCTTCCATATCTAGGACAAGTAATACACCATCACTATCTGGTCCTAATCCTAGACCTTCTTTAATATAAAGATATTCTGAGTAATCTTCGATATATTCATATCCTTCTTTATTATTCATAACACGGATATAGATACCACAATTCTGTTCTTGCGAAATACGTGCTGCTTTCTCATTTAATAATTGAACTTCTTCTTGTGTTAATACACCATGTTCATCTCTTACATATTCACCTAACGCAAAGACAGGAAGTAGAAAACAAAGGAATAAGAACATTGGAAGTATAATACGTAATAATTTCTTCATTGTTTTCCTCCTATCTTATAAGAATGAGACCAAGGATAATACCGATTAATAAGGTAATACCAATAAAGTAAAGGAAGAACTTTCCATTATCTATTGGTAAATCATCACCAATCATTTTTCCTGTTTGTCCATTCATCGCAAACATATAACTCTTTCCATTCCATCTGGTTGTTAGCATCCAAATAGGGAAGAAGGCATAATAAATATCTTCTTGTCTTAGACCTAATTGTTCTACTTCTGGAACAAGGGTTGAATAACCTAAGGCAGTTTCTTTAATTTTGGAATACGCCGTATTTTTCATACGTGTTTCGACACGTCCTTCGTTATCTTCTGCAGATACATCATATTTATCTGCGAGATATCCAGGAAGATAACTCATTTGGAAGTCGACTAAATCTTTATAATCAAATGGTTCTAAAGCATCCATGAATTCATCAGGCATCTTACTAGAAGCATCTGCTGGAACATGTCGAAAAGAAACTCTTCCAGCTCTTCTTACTTGGAAGTGATCTGTAACTGTGAT
>CADBUH010000097.1 GCA_902797775.1 uncultured Erysipelotrichaceae bacterium
AAGTGACGTTACGAATCTTGAAATGATGCAGTTAAGAAAATTAATGGAAACAGAAGCTGCACGTTTATGTGCGAAGAATCGAAATGAAGAAGATCTTCAAGAAATAATTCACTATATGAATTTAAGGGAAGAATATGCAAAGGCAACTCAAACACCTGAGAATATTCAAAAGAAATATGATGCAGATCGTATGTTTCATTTATCCATCGCGAAAGGTTCTCATAATGAACTCTTTGTGAATTTTATTAATACGATTCAAAAGACTATGTCCCTTCACCAATCCCATTCTGCAAGTGAAGAAACAAGTCGTAATACTTCTCTTTACCATGAAGAAATCACAAAGGCAATTCAAGATAAAGATGCAGATCGCGCAGCAGATATGATGAATGCACATTTAACACGTGTAGAAGAGGCAATCATACATAATATCAAAACAAATTCCTTATGATAACTTCTTTAGAGGAAAGATATATGTATTTAAATAATGAATATTTGCAAATAGAAATCTCTCGTCTTGGTGGTGAATTACGTTCCATTCAAACCATGGACCATCATGAGTTTTTATGGCAAGGAAGAGATCCCTATTGGAAATCAAGAGCAATTCATTTATTTCCATTTGTTGGAAGACTTCATCAATCTTCTTATCGCTATCAAGGAAAACTCTATTCTATCAATCAGCATGGTTTTTTACGTGATTCTTTAATGCAAGAACATAAGATAAATGAAACAACTGGTTTCTTCTCTTTACATGATTCTCTAGAAACAAAGAAGTATTATCCCTTCTCTTTTTCTCTTCAAATACAATACGAATTAATCGATTCATCTATTTCTATTACTTATACAATCACAAATACGGATTCACAAATAATCTATTTCGCGATTGGTGGTCACCCTGGTTTCAACGTTCCCTTTTATGACAATAAGAACTTTGAAGATTATGAAATCTATTTTGAGAATCCGAATAATCCGAAACGTATTTTATTTACAGAAAATTTTTTAATAAGCGAAGAAGAAGAACGATTCCCTCTTCTTGAAAATCATTACCTACCATTACAACACTCACTCTTCGACCAGAATATAGTGCTTCTAAAAAATACAGGTCATAGCGCAATCTTACAATCTAAAACAAAAGCGGGTCCAAGTATTTGTATTCAATATCCAGATTCACCTTATCTAGGCTTATGGCATACAATGCAATCGGACGCTCCATTTATATGCTTTGAACCATGGTCTTCCTTACCAGGAAGAGATTGTGTTCTTGAGGATATTGATAGGATGCCTACACATATCCATTTAAATCCAAATGAACTATATAAATATCAATTTAAAATTTCAATCATACAATAAGTCTCGATAGTAATCTAACGAGACTTATTATTATGCTAATCTAAATCTTCACCATTACTTGCGATTACTTTTTTATACCAATCAAAGGATTTCTTTTTCGAACGTGCTAACGTTCCATTTCCTTCATCATCACGATCAACATAGATAAAGCCATAACGCTTACTCATTTCACCCGTACTTGCACTGACTAAATCAATTGGTCCCCACATTGTATAACCAAGTAAATCTACGCCATCTTCTTCAACTGCAACTTTTAACGCTTTGATATGCTCACGCATATAGTCAATACGATAATCATCTTGAATACTACCATCTTCTTCAACGACATCTTTTGCACCAAGACCATTTTCTACAATAAAGAGAGGTTTTTGATAACGATCATAAAGTTCATTTAAAGTTGTACGTAGTCCAAGAGGATCGATTTGCCATCCCCATTCACTTGCTTTTAAGTATGGATTCTTAGCACCAGAAAGTAAGTTTCCAGCACTTTGCATTTCTGGTTTAACAGATACTGTACGTGTTTGATAGTAACTGAAGGAAACAAAATCCACAGTATTTTCTTTTAATATCTTTACATCTTCTTCAGTACATGGAAGTTCAAAATTGTTTCTTTCAAATTCTTTTAATGCATAATTTGGATAATAACCCCTAGCTTGTACATCAATAAAGAAACAGTTTTCTCTATCTTTTTGTAAAGCAAAGAAGACATCTTCCGGATCACATGAATAAGGATAGAATGACCCTCCTGCTAACATACATCCAATCTTATTCTCAGGGTCAATTTCATGAGCGATTTTTGTTGCCCACGCACTCGCTACTAACTCATGATGTGCAGCTGTATAGAGTACTTTATAACGGTCCTCTCCTTCTTCAAAGACAATACCTGCACCCATAAATGGAGCATGTAATAAAACATTAATTTCATTAAAGGTTAACCAATATTTAACTAATCCTTTATAACGTGTAAATAATGTGGTTGTTAAACGTTTATAGAAATCAATCATCTTACGATTACGCCATCCACCATATTTCTTAATTAATCCCATTGGACAATCAAAATGTGTAATGGTAACTAGTGGTTCAATTCCATACTTATGACATTCTTTAAATACATCTTCGTAGAATTGTAAACCTTCTTCATTTGGTGTCTCTTCATCCCCATTTGGATAAATACGACTCCACGCAATACTCATACGATATGTTTTAAAACCCATCTCACCAAATAAAGCAATATCTTCTTTGTAATGATGATAAAAATCAATTCCTACTTTTGCTGGGTAGTAATAGCCATCCTCAAAATCAAGCATTACTTTTTCACCACGAGCAATCTTCCAACGTTCTTCACCATGTGGAATAACATCTACATTTGCTAAGCCTCTGCCTCCTTCATTGTATGCACCTTCACATTGATTGGCAGCAGTTGCTCCACCCCATAAAAAATCTTTTCTTAATCCCATTGTCTTACTCTCCTTTTCTAAAAAATTTATGAAACATATCATCCAACATTAGATTCCAAAATTTCCATTCATGCCCATAACCAGGAAATTCTTTGCATTCTATTTCTGGATAATACTTCTTTGCGTAAGCCTCAAATACTTTATAGTTTTCATAACAAATTGGATCTTGATCTCCACAAACAAATGTCATTTGAGGTAATGAATCCTTATTTTTTTCTAATAATTGATATAGATTAAATGGCGAATTAATATACACCTCTTCTCCACCACAAGCATCTATTAGGTTCTGTGTTCTCTTATAAAACGGACTATTTATATCATTCTTTGTGATATCAATGGGCACTGCTGACATGCAATAGATTTGTTGGAATAATTGTGGATAACTTAATCCAAACATTGTCGCTCCACGTCCTCCCATAGAAAGCCCTGCGATAAAGTTATCTTCCTTTTTTTGTGATAAAGGTAACCAGTTATAAACCATTGGCATTAACTCTTCTGTAAAATAAGTAAACCAGTTATAACCCATCGCATAATTATCCCAATTCATATAATTACCGCTACCTGCACTTGGCATAACAACAGCTACCTTATATTCATTGGCATACTGTTCGATGGTCGTCATGCGTAACCAAGATGTATAATCACCAAACGTCCCATGAAGAAGCCAAATGACTGGATATTCAATTTTTTGTGCATAGAAATCCTTTGGTTTTTGCATGAGTTCACATTCTGGAAGTAATACATTAATATCACAATTTTGGCCTAGATTTCGTGCTGTATGATTAATATGTAATAATGCCATTAGTTTTTCTTCCCTTCACGAAATAGTCTTAGTTTTTCAAATACAAATGGCATCTTATCCCCTGCCATTACGCTTTCTCTTACAACCTCTAGTTCTTCTTCGGTATCACATTGTGCTTTCGCCATCGCAAATAGCATCTCTTTATTGAACCGCGCATCAAAATCTAAAGGCACGACATCACAAGTTCCTTGATACCAACGTAATTGTTCTCTTTGCATCTTCAATATAACCTCTCTATATTCTGGATTATTAATTTCATTCGTTCTTTCACCAGGATCTTTTTCTAAATCATAGAATTCATCATTATTGTCATAGCGAGATATATATTTATAACGATGATCACGAATCATAGTTCCTTTTAAATGTGTATCATCTTCACGTTGTGCACTCTGACGTGGCCAATAGACAAAGCTTGGAGGTGAACCATTTGGCCCATTAACATGACTTTCATCACAATGTGTTTCCCCAGGCATTCTACCACCTTCACAACATACATAATCACGTAGTCCTACCGAACGATCTGCTAAGATTGGTTTTAAGCTTTTCCCAAAGTGTGTATGGTTTGGTTCTACTTGTGCATAATCCATAGCGGTTGCGTAGAAATCAACTAATTCAACTAACGAATCAGAAATACCTGGATCGATTGCTTCACCTTTTGGTGGTTTGATAAGGAATGGAACTTTTACCAAACAATCTTCAAAACAATTTTGTGCTTTCTCTGGTAAACCATAATCACCATCAAAGTCACCATGATCACTCAAGAAGAATATCGCACTATTATCATATTCACCTGCTTCTTTTAACGCATCACATAAGCGTTTAAATTGATCATCCACTTTGGTACACATACCTAGATATACAGCACGCAACTCATCCCAATCTTCTTCCGTATAATCTTGCATATGTTGGAAGTCACGTAGACGTTGCTCCATTCTTGGTTTACCCGTACATTCTTCTGGTTTTACTCGTGGTGGTAACTTTTTACGATCAATCAGAGAAAAGTAAGGTTCTTCTACGGCATAAGGTGTATGTGGAAACATTAATCCCACAAACATACATAATGGACGATCATCAACTTTATTCTTTATGCGCTTAATACACGCATCAACTGCTTCATCATCTCGATTATAATTAATGCCATTTTCATCAACATTTAATTCTCCTTCATAGTGGGAATAGAAATTCTTCCCATCCATATCACCACGTATATTAGGATCTTTTGGTCCAGGTGAAGGTTTCGCATCACCACCATAAAAGATTTCATCTGCTATCGATTCAATCCATCCTTCATATTGACCTGCATGTAAATCATTTCTACCATTCATCCAAACATAGTACCCAGAGTTCTTTAGTTCATCAAATAAGCTACTCTCTCCAGGGCGTAATAAATGCGCCATCGTACGATGCCCATGTACATGTGGATATAATCCCGTGAAGAAACTACAACGAGATGGTACACAGACTGGATTTTGGCATACTGCATTGCGGAAAGAGACTGCTTCTTCTTTCGCAAAGCTATCTAAGAAAGGTGTAACTGCCGCTGGATTACCCATGTGTCCCATTGTGTCCCAACGCATTTCATCTGGATTGAAAATGATAATATTTGGTCGTTTTGTCATACTACCTCCTATAAGTCATATGCTTCAAAAATTTCTCTTGGCGCATCATTCTCTTTTAATAATGCAATCATCGCATCCTTTAAACGACGTTTAATTGTTTCATCATTAAGAGGATGTTCTTCACGTGGATCTTCTTGTAAATCAAAGAGTAATTCATCGCCTCGATTCAAACCACCAACTGTCTTTACTGGTGTAGGGATACGCAATACATGCATTCCTTTTGTAAAGGAGAAACCTTCAACAAATTGTGCACTTTGCATTTCTTTTACGGAGAAACGATTACGCATATGAGTTGGCATTAAAGTATAGTCATAAAGTTGTGGTGCATCTTCTTTTACATGAACCAATAATTTATAACGACCATCGGTAATATCTAAGGTTCCACCATGATATCCAAATAATGCATATTCACGTACAGGTGTATCATCTTCAATTACTTTACCTAATGGTTTACCTGTCATGTCTTTTGGAATTCCGACACCAAAGAAATCTAATAATGTTGGTGCTAAATCAATGGTTTGTACTAAAGAATTTCTCTTTTCATTTTGTTTTTTACTTCTAGGATCATAGATAAATAATGGTGTATGCATAACTTCTTGGTAATCTGGCATAACACCTTTTGACCACCATCCATGTTCACTTAATAAATAACCATGATCCGTATTCACGATTAACATCGTATCTTTCCACAAATCATATTTATCAAATAAATCGAGTACTTTACCTAAGGATTCATCACAGAATGCTAATAAGCCTAGATAATGATTACGGAAACTTTCAATTTCTTCTTCCACTTCTCTTACTGGTGAATATGGTGGCCAATCGAGTTCACCAATTGCATCTGGATCACAAACTTTGGCAATAAATTCTTTTGGTGTACAGAATGGCTCATGAGGATCAAATGTTTCAATTTGCATATACCAATTGTCATATTCATGACTCTTTTCAATAAAGTCTAAACCATCCGCAAATGTTTTATAGTGTGGATAATCTTCTTTGTTAATCATAACTTGGCGATTTAACACATCTTGTCCATGCATACGCTCAGCAAACATACGATAGCCAACTGGTGCATCTTCAGGAATTGGATGACAATGTGGACTTTCTGGTAAAGGTGCTGCTGTACCAATCCATGGATCCCCTTCTTGACCACGATAACATGCCCATGTGCTATATCTTTGCATATAGGATGCTCCACCATCTTCAACGTAATGATTATGATCGGTCGCAATCCGTGTATAAATACCATGTTGTTTTAAAATCTCAGGCATCGAATCATCAAATGGTTCAATAGGGCCCCAACTACGATGAAGAAAATTCGCTCTACCTGTATGTAATTCTCTTCTTGCTGGCATACATGGCATACTACAAACATAACTATTTTCAAATTGAACCGCATGTTCTGCTAAACGTTTGAAATTAGGTAATTCAATTTGTTTTCCTCCATAACTTGGTAAATAATCCAAGCGTAAGGAATCATACATAACCATTACAGCTTTCATGTTTACACCTCCTCATGAATACAAAGCCTTCAAGCCTCAAATGAGGACCTGAAGGCTTTTGTTAATTTCTATTTTCGTTTAAACTAAGCAGCTTTTTCAGCGAGTGTTTTCTCTGCTAATGCTTTACGTGCTCTACGTGCCTTTGCATATGCGAACTTATGTTTATTCGTGTTATATACGACGAATGCTAAGAATAATGCATAAATAATTACATTTTGAACACTAGCGGAAGCTCCTAATTTTGATAAGCCTAGTAATAAGATATTTACTGCGACTGATCCCATTAAGATACCT
>CADBUH010000098.1 GCA_902797775.1 uncultured Erysipelotrichaceae bacterium
ATACTGTTGGAATAAACGATTCATATGATAAATCGTTTCTTTCCCACGTGGGTTAAAACGAAGACCCCCCATCTTCATCTTTCCTGTTTCTTCTTTTACACTTTCTTCATCATCATATGCACTGGATAAATGAACGAATAATTGCTGAACTTTTTCTTCATCACTTAATGAATCAATTGTTTGGTTTACCCATTCTATTTGTTCATCATTTAGATAAAAAGGCTTTGCTTTTAAATCAACCATATTTTAACTCCACTTATTTTTTCACTGTAGTTCCTGTTAAATATTCATAATATTGCACAATAGCGCTATGATCTTTTTGGCCACCTTCATGTGTATGTAACCATTGTAATATTTCTTGCACAGAAGCTGTCATAGGTACTGGAGCACCAACTGAATGAGCACAATCTAAAGCATTATTTAAGTCTTTAATATGTAAGTCAATTTTGAAACCTGGCTTATCATTCCCTTCAATCATCATTGGTGCTTTCGCATTCATTACTGTAGAACCAGCTAAACCGCCCTTAATTGCTTCAAATACTTTTTCAGGATCTACACCAGCTTTTTTTGCTAACATTAATGCTTCTGATAAAGCTTGAATATTACATGCAACAATGATTTGATTTGCTAATTTTGTTGTATTACCAGCACCAATATCGCCACAAAGCGTAACACTAGAACCCATCTTTTCTAAGATTGGTTTACATTTTTCAAACACTTCTTCTTTACCACCAACCATGAATGCTAAAGTACCATCAATGGCCTTTGGTTCACCACCTGAAACAGGTGCATCTAACATTTCTACACCATAGCCTTTTAAGTATTCTGCGATCTCTTTACTTGCTACAGGATTAATAGAACTCATATCTACAAATATAGAGCCTTCCTTCATATGAGCACCTACTCCATCTTCACCCATCATTACACTTTTTACATGTGGGCTATTAGGTAGCATTGTCATCACGATGTCACTTGTCTCTGCAATTTCTACATTAGTTGCGGCAGTTGCACCACATGATACTAATTCATCTACTGCTTCTTTGCTTAAATCACTTACACATAGCTCGTAACCAGCCTTTAGCAAATTCTTTGCCATTGGCTTACCCATAATTCCTAATCCAATAAATCCAATTTTCATTTCCTTTTTCCTCCTATTTCTTAAACATTGTTTCCATCATTTTGATTCTTTTTTCTATAGCTTCCTGTACTAACTCCGATTCTAAATCACCATCAAATCCATGATATGAATTTGGTATTACAGTACAGTCAACTTGTACGTGACTCTCTTTCAATCTTTCTGCATATACTATCGCTTCATCGCAAAGTATATCTATTTCTTGTGGTTCTATATACGTCTGTGGAAATCCACTGAGATTAATTCTTTTCATTGGAACTAAATATTCATTCTCACAGTCTTTCAAATATGCTTCCCACATATGATTATTCGCACTAAGCGACCATATAGCATCTTTATATTTTTCTTTAGAAGGATATCCTTCATTTTCTTTATCTAATACTGGATATATCAACAATAATCCTTTTGGCACTCTGATATTGTTATCTAATAGGTATCCACACATTCCAGCAGCTAAAGCACCTCCTGCGCTTTCCCCTAATATTGCAATATCATTTTCTTTTATTAAGTCTTCATATAAAGATATACAATCTTCTAATGCTTTAGGTGCTACATAATTTGGGACTAATCTATATTCGGGAATATATACATCAACTTTTAGACGCTTTGCATATTCACAGGCTAGAGCTAATGTTTCGCATGTCACTGGAAGATAATAAGCTCCTCCATGTATATATAGTAATGCTTTATTTTCTTTTTCTTTATTAGCTGCACTTATTATCCATGTATCAAAGCTTTCACCATCTTTTGATTCATATTTCTTTTTTTCCACCAAACAATCTTTGGGAAAATTGTATTTTTCTGTTTTTAATAATTGTGTACGAACAATTATTTTTGCCATAGTTTCTGTTGTTGGTAAACTGAAATCTAAATCTGGCATTTTAGATGGTGTTTTTAATCGTTTAGAATATGCATACTCATTCATTAGTACTCGTATGTCCTTCTTGCGATTCCCAATTCTTCATTTGTTGGAATAACTAGTACTTTTACTTTGGAATCTTCGCTTGATATTACTTCTTCATTATTGTTATTTTTTTCTTCATCAAGATATATACCTAGTATCGATAATTTATCACATACTTTTTCTCTTATATATGATGAGTGCTCACCGATTCCAGCTGTAAATACTAGATAATCAAGTTTGCCTAAATCCA
>CADBUH010000099.1 GCA_902797775.1 uncultured Erysipelotrichaceae bacterium
AATTTCTAAAGAAAACAAGTTATTATTTTATATCTTTTTCTCCCTTGGTTGCTTGAATCAAAGATTTTCTAAACGCATAATAATCTTCAAACTCTTCATAAGCTTGTTTTGCCTCTTTAGATTCATTTATTAATTCTTGTAAGCGTTCTTTTTCTTTTGTAGGGTTATTCTTGTTAAATGGCATTTTAATCACCTCAAATCTAGTATTAAAACAACAATTATATCTTTACCGAAAATATCTCTTCATTAAGAATACATAAAAATCAATAACAGTTCTATAGTCTATTGTTTCTCTAATGAGTCTGCGTGTAATGTAATCATAATCATCTTTATAAAATTCAGTTTTGTATAAACTTTCAACAACTTTAATAATATCTATATTAGCATTTGCAGATGGAGCATATTTTTCACCAATCTCCTGTCGCTGCAATCTAACACACTCAACTAATTCTTTAAATGCGTTATCCTCTTTAATAGCTGGATATACTTTAAAAATGTCATAAAGATGTCTAGAATTTCTAATAGGTTTATTAAGTAGATAGTAATCACATAACGCAAACATTTTATCAATTAGTGTTCTCTCTAATGATTGTACATTCATTGCAAATGGTAATAACTCTGCCTTTTCAAGAAGTTCAAACTCTGAATCTTTTAAATATGAAAATATATAGTTGTCTATTTCTTTTGTTTCTACTGGAAATGCAGATGACATCAGTGCTGTTTCTAGAATGATGCTTGGCGCAATTCCAGTATTATTATTTAAAACAGTTTCATAAGAAAACTTGTATTGATTATAATCCTTATCACTTTCGGTTTGCTTCCAGTTTATTATTGGCATCTTTAATTTGTCGCTCACTTGTTTTATGACATTGTATTTAAGCTTTTTACGTTTATTTTCACCAATATGGTCTTTGAACGTAATATCTATATCTTCAGAAAAACGATCAATTAGATGAAAAGCTTTAGAAAGCGATGTTCCACCTTTGAAAACAATCTCATTATTGTGTTTTATTAGTTCTTTAAGAATTAAAGTAACATAATAATCTTTTTCTACTATTACATCCGATAACCCGCTTTTTTCCGAAACTGTAGCAATTATATCTTTAAAATAATCTTCTTCATGCAAATACATCATCAATACCTAATTCATAATAGTTCTTAAAAACTTTAATAGAGAAAGAACGAATATATCGATCTATATCAGTTTTTGAAATATGATTTTCCCTAATATACTTTTTTATGATTTCACCAGCCTCTTTATATCCTTCGTCCATATAATCATCAATAATTTTTATTAATTCTAATAACTGCAATACTTTAACATTTTGATTTGTCACTAATAGTTTAGACTTACGAACAAGATATTTTTTCCCTCCAATTTTAATCTCCATTACCTTCGCAGACATATTGTTGCTAATAATTTCTTGGCATTGTGAAACTTGTGTAGATATTCCAAATTGGTTTGCTAAAGTATTTCCTGTATAAAACCCAATCATTTTACCTTTCTTACATATATATTTAGACTGTGCAACCGTATCAGAACTAGGGCCTACTAAATTCTTTAGAGTAGTCTTTTTTGGCATATAGTAAATTCCAGTATCATATTTCACTAGTTTTTCTTCTTCACAAAGTTTTCGGATTTGCCTAGATAATTCTGATTTCGGTTTTCCATCACATGGTAAATCACCAAAAAATATAGGCTCCGCTTCTTGGTAATGTTTTTTAATATATTCGTAAAGCATATCATCCTCCATTTGTTAATGTTTTTAACTTATAAAGTTAATTTCATTATAATCTCGTAGTACTATATCAATCAACCCCTAATGCCTCCCTTCTCTATCTAAAAAGCATTCTATCCATTTGGACAAAATGCTTTTTCAAACAATATATTATCTTTTAATTTAAGATTCCCCTATTAAGAATTCTCTTTTTGATTAATATGTTCAAATACAGACATGATAATATAGCGTGCTCCTACAACTGCGCTATCACCTAGATGATACATCTCCTCTTCTACCAGGTCTTTGATTTGGTTGTGATAACGTTCACCGTTTTCAACCAATTCTTTTACTGTTTCATACGCTTTATCGAGTTCATTTAATTCTAAAGATTTTCCTACTATATTACGCATTCTAATATTTAAAGGTTCCACTGGAATCTTTTCATATTCAGGATTCATAATCTTCATTGGAGTATTAATGTAAAGAACCGGTTTATAGGTTGTAAAGGCATATTCTGTTCCTATATCTGACCAGTCTGTAATAAGGGCATCTGCCTCAAAGACAGTACTATTGGAACTAAAATCTGTTTGTATTTCAATTTCAGGATTATTCTTGTATTTCTCTTTTAACGCATCCATCTTACCCTTCATATGACGAACATGTTGAGGGTGAGGACGCACAATAATCTTATATTCATGTCCTCCTAGATTATCTAAGAGTTCTTCTAAACAACTATCTACGATATTATCTTTTTGCCAAGATGGAGCGATAAGAATGGTCTTTTGTGCATTCTTGACTTCCATCTTACGATACGATTCCTGCATTTCATCTAATAAAGGATATCCACATTCAATCAGTTTCTTCTTTGGTAGGCTATAGACCTTTTCTTGTGCTTCAATTTCATCCTTTTGATTTTTCGCAGATACAAAGACTGTATCAAAGTGGTCTAAGGCTCCTTTACGATAAAGAAGGTTGACTGACCCAATCCCATGTTGCACATTAATATATTCAATATCCTTCTTTACATAACTACGTTTAATTTGATAGTTTTCTAAATCTGGCATCGTCATCACAACCACATCTGCATCCATCTTCATCATTAAGGTAATTAAGGTTGTACTATCAATGTAATAGGGTTTAATCTTTTCTTCTGTCTTTGCGATTTCAAAGATTTGATCACTTGGATCACTTGTGATGTAGTGAATTGGAATATTTGTATATTTTAAGATATATTCAGTGAATCCCTTAAAATATTTATAGAATCCACTTCCCTCTGAATAGAATACAAGATGTTTATTTCCAATCGAAAAGAACCGTTTATAATCTTCTTTTACACGCTTATGATCTTTTGAATTACGTTCTTTCTTTTGTTCATCTTCAAGTGCCTTTAACGCTTCTTTACTTTCATTTAAAGCTTTATAATCAATATACTTCTTTGGATTCGCCAATAAGTTACAGATATATTGTGTTAAGATCGCTAATAAGTTACTCACAATCCAATATAAGGCAACACCAGCTGGCACAAAGGCACCTAAATATAAAGATAAACCAACAGAGAAAGCCATCATACCATATTGGTTTAAGGTAGATTGTTCGGTTTGTAAGACATTCATCTTATTTTGTGCATACGCTAATAACCAAGAGGAAAAAGCCGCAAGAAGTGGTACGAGTAAAGCTTTTCCTTTTTCTACTACACTAATCCAGCTTAAATCAAAGCCTAAGAAGTTCATATCTAAACGATCTAATTCTTCAATCGCATTATGAAATTCTACATCACTAACAGCTTCGTAATGACCTTTATTCTCATGAATATCTTCAATAATACTTAATTGAACCGAATTACTTTCAAAATCAATAGAAGGATTACTATTTCTAGCTACTTCATAGATTGCATTCTGTGTATCTTTCTTAATATGTAATACATAATCCATTGGATGGTAAATAACTTCTACCACGCCCATCAATAAGACAATTTGAATAATTAAAGGAATTAAAGAACCTAATGGATTATATTTATTCTCTTTATAAAGTTTCGCTTGTTCATCCGCAATTGCATCTTTATTCCCAAAGTATTTAACTTTGATATTGTTTAATGCAGGATACATTTTAACCATCTTAATGGAATTAAGTTGTAACCAATAGGATAAAGGAAATAATACAATTTTAGTGATAATGGTAAAAAGAATGATTGCCATACCATAGTTATGAACTAATTGATAGCACCACCTCATCAATATTCCAAAGATACTCCCTAATATTGCCATACCAATTACACCTTCTTTATCCTTTTCTCATTATATAAATATAAATAAGATTCCCCATCATATATAAATGTAAAACCAGAAGCTTCATTTGAATCTTCAAAATAAGCTTTAATATTGGTTAATTGTTCTTCAGTTGTATGAAAACCTTTCGCAATTTCTTTTAAGATACTACTTCTTGTATCTTTCCAATAACTTGTATCAAATTCTCTTAATTCATCTAAAGAATCAAATTCATAGATATCATCTTCATGATATCTATGTATTTTCATCTTTAGTTCATTAATATGATCTAAATAAATACTTTCCCATAATTTATCTATGGTTTGTGGTAAATCATATTCGTTTTCTAAAATCTCAAGATATTTCTTACTAAAGGTTTCATCCCAGAACGTATGTCCTAACATAATCCAAGAATCTTTTCCCCCTACCTTTACATCGGTTATGATATCTTCTTCATTTGTGGTAATACACCATTCTGGTGTATCTCCCTCTCTATAAATCGAAGCATAATAACTATCTTCGACTTCATCCTTAAAAGGATTAATCGAAAAGTAGTTATCGGATGAACAGACATAACTATTATGAAGATAGTCTCTTGCATAATAGATAGAAGAATGATTATTACGGGTTAAATATTCCGGATTATGAACAAGAGTCACTCCGTATTTGTCTTTGAGATACTCTAGTTGTTCATGTTTGTAGCCTGTCACAATTATGATTTCTTTAATACCCGCATCTAATAATTGTTTAATTTGGCGTTCAATTAAAACATCACCCTTAACTTCCACAAGAGCTTTGTGTCTTTCATATGATAATGGTGCAAAGCGATTAGACATCCCTGCAGCCATAATAATAGCGTTATCGACTTTAATCATATTTATACAAATATTCCCCTTTTGGCTTATGGTCCCGTAGGTGTACATATTTCTGGGTCCAATACATATTTTACTCCAGTAGGAACTGCTGTGTCTTCTTGATTTGCATATCCAGATTGAATGTATTCTATTAATTCTAAATCGACACCATCATGTCCATTATAAACATAGAACTTTCTATTACGAGAATCTCCTTCATGATAATCAAATATCTCATTACTTTGTTTCGCATCAGATAGTCGTAAAAAAGCCTCTAAAAAGTCTTCTTCAGCGATAGGTGCTTGATCAATTTTCAAAGGATGTCTTTCGTTGATACCTTTCACAAATAAAATCGGCTGTATACGTGATGTAATATGATTAACATGCTCATCTTTCCAACCAAAACCATGGTCAGCCATTACAACGATAACCGTATTATCGTATACATCTGTTTCTCTTATTTGATTAACAAATGTACTCGCAATAGTCATCGCAGCTTCTGCGTTTTGTTTAGCAGAGCCATTTGCTTCATCAATCAATTTAACATCTTTATCCCAAACTAAAGGAGGGTGTGCACCTTCTAAATGAATAATTTTAAATAATTTCTGTGGGACATATTGGTAATCTTCTTCTAATAAATGATCATAGAAGTACCGATTTCCCCACATAAATCTTTTTTCACCATTCTTAGATAATTCTTGGCCTATATAGTTTAGAATATCCGCATTATTTGGCACATATCTCTTTAAAAAATATGGAGCATAGCGATAGAATGTTAAAAACATTTCATATTTCGCAAAATTAACATTCTCTCGAGATAAAGATCTTTCGTCGAAATTAGCAAATAACGTTTGAAATTCAACACTGTTATACTTTACATCATCCTCATAAAAGTACATTGCGTAATCTTCGCTTGAAAGCTTTTTAAAGAGTGGAGATTGAGGAACTTCATGACGTAAGAATTTTTGGTAATCTTCTTGATAGGTATAATACTTTCCTGTTAATGCTAATGGAATACTATATTTAGTGAATCGATATCCTGACATCGTGTTTTCAAACCAAGTGAAGTCTTCAAATGCTTTTTCATATTCCGGATGTTCATCCCACATATCTCTTACTAAGCCAGCATCTACTGTATCAAGAATAAGAATCAAATAGTTGGTATCTTCAGACATTGTCATAATATCTTTTTCTGTATACAAATAGAAATCTTTATCTCTAAATCCATAATTCTTTATTCCTACACTTATAGATGTAATTAATAACATTAAAGAAATAAGAATAGATGTAAAACTAACTAGTTTTTGAAATCCATTTGTCTTTAGTTTTTTATACAACATAAAACAAATAGCAAATACAACAACAATCACAATTGCAGATATTACATACCACTTATGATAATTTGACCAAATAACAGCATCACCATTCATGAGTGGTAAAGCTCCTACCATAAAGTTTCCGTGGATATAGAAAACAAGATACGTTACTAACCCTATTAGTAATATCCACATATATAATTTCTTATTAATTAAATAAGAAATTAATAAGACAACTAATAATCCTGCTAAGAAAATAAGAAACATTACTAAGAATATAGGTAAAATCACTTTATAATCAAACCAGAATTCACTAACATTATTAAAATATAGATCTAATGGTGCATATACCATTAGCATAAAGGAACTAGCTACCGCTAATAAGATAGCAGGAGTAAAAGAATATTTAGGTTGTTCAACCTTCACTTCTTTTTTAGAAACACTATTAATTACAGGAATAATTTTCTCTTTATCAATATTTTCATCATATAGATAGAATTCATCCGGTTCTATTTCCTTCTTAGATAGAGAGATATGATATTTATTTTGAAGATATCTTGAAAGCTTTCTCCAATAAATACTAATAAAAGCACCAATCGCAATTGCAACACCCGCAATCGCTTGAATGGTGTAAGTCATAACTGATGGATCTATATAAGCACTTACTGGTACTGTGCATATCAGAAATAAAAAGAAGCTTATGTAGAGATACTGTAGTGTAGTTCTAATTTGGTTTTTCATATCTGCCGCATGTCATAAAATGACATGCTTTAATATAATACACTTATTAAAATAAAACAAATGTAATACTAGCAAATCATTTACACTCATAAATCACTACTTGCTGATTTTTATATACACATTTCAAATCTATTGAAGCATTAGTAGAATCGATTTGCTTTTCATCTATAATATCAACAAAATAGTCTACGCCTTCATCTTTCAAGGCATATAAAGCCTTATTATCCCCATTCATTATTCTATTAACAATATCGTTTCTTCTTTCCAACTCATCAAGTTCAGAAGAATACTTGCCATCGTTCCATATATAACGTTCCGTGAATACTCCAGCAGTCATTCTCGAATCAAAACCATGGCTATTAAATGTATCAACAGCAACTATTGCGTTTGTTTCACTATGGTCACTCAACCATTTATATGCTTCATATTCTTCTTTTGTTAAACTAAAATTCGTAAAAGGCATAGTCTTTTTCTCGTAATAATTTAAACTATATTCTATGCGATTATTTATTATTTTACTCCAATTATAAAACCCCATTAAAAAGCCTATACAGATAATAAAACCTGCAATCAGCTTTTCATTTCTTTTATTTATTATTTCTAAAGATTGAAAACCTAAAGTGATAGAAAAAGGAATAGTGGACATAACAAAATACATTTGACTTCCTCCTTGCTGATAAGAAATCAAAGTAAGTAATATACCCCAAACAGTTATTGATAATATTTCTAAATTAATAATGTCATATGATTTTTTTGCTAAATTTCTTAGAAAAAGGATTACTCCAACAACAAATAAGGTTATTGCAGATGGATTACTTTGAAAAATATAAATTACAGAAGTGATTGCTGCAAGAATATATTTATTAAGAAATGGAAATCTATTTATTAAATTATAGTAAATTGACATCTCAAACCGATTATTTAGAAAAGCATTTTTTAAATCTCCAATAAACAATTTCTGTGCACTAATAGCAGTATAGTCACCTTTCACAAATACAAAATAGATTACAACAAAAGATGCAAGCCATAATAATCCATATAAAAATCCCTTATTGTTTTTCATTAATAGTTTTGATAATGCATCAATCCCAAACGCAATAAGTATTACTACAGAAACAGGACCTTTAGAGCCTGTACATAAAGCAATCGAAATAATAGTTAAAATCAAAAAACTAATCGAGAATTCTTCCCTATTAAAATAGATTAAATATAAAACCGATGCCATTCCAAATGCATAACCATAGTCATATCCAAAGGGGCAAAACAGTATATGCCATACATATGTGATTGTTGTTCCCTCTGTGAAAAGGATGCATATTAATGCAATTATTTTTAAATACTTATTTTTCACCAAACTACTAATTAACAAATAGCTGAAGGCAGTCATAAGAAAAACAGGAATTAGAGGTGAATAATAGAAGCCAAGTATGGTTGGATCAATATCTGTGACCATACTTGAATATGCAAGGAAAATACTTGAAAAATAATGATAATTGAAGCTAATTCCATACAGTCTATAATCATAAACCGGAAATGATTTTTCCATAGAAATATTATTTCCAATCCAAAAAAGCCAATCTACATAATATACCGCGGTGCCTCCGTTTTGAATTTCATTAGGTAATAGATTTGCAAAAGAAACCACAAAAAAACAAATTAACAGAAGCAAAGCAAAAACAACAATTACACACCAAGAACCACTATTCTGCAATTCGTCATCGTGTTTATGTACATATACACATATATATATATATATATATATATATATATTATGCTTGCTAAAGATATCATGAATTGCAATATAATTGCGCCAAAACCATGAAATAATAATTGTATAATCAAATATTCAATCAAGTTCAAAAACAAACCCAACAAATAGCTAGTAGCAATAACAAATAAATCTTTTTTATTATTAACTTTTAAAATCAAATAAAAACAATATCCTGG
>CADBUH010000100.1 GCA_902797775.1 uncultured Erysipelotrichaceae bacterium
AATGGTACGTGTTAAGGTCATGAAGATTAGTTTTAAATAATCATAATTACGTTCTAAATGAAGTGTTCCATCCTTAATCGTAGCCTTATAAACACTTGTAAGGGCATATCTTGTTTCAATGGTATCAGAAATTAGGAATGTATTTGTTTCTGGATAATAAAGAAGAACTTTAAAGACTTTAGGAGGATAATAAGGCCAATATAATAAACCTCCACTTACATCTTGAAAATAATTTAAGTATAGAAATTTATCTTTATCTTGGTATTCTTGAAAGGCATTTAATACCTCTTTTGGTGCATTTAAATCTAATACAAGTTCTGTTGAAAAAGAACCACTTTCAGAATATTTGGATAAAAGAGTTCCATAACATGTCTCTTCAATTCCCTCAAATTCAATACGTGTTGTTTGATAGTATCCGTTGAAAGGGTATAGTAGAAATATACCGATTAATAATAATTTTTGTAGCATATATCTAATTATACAATATATAAGTAAAACCCTATAACGTAGAGTTATAGGGCTTTATTTGGTTATGATGGTACCGGTTTTTCCTGCTAAACCATCTTTCGCTTTTTCAAGCGAAGTGATTAAGGCAGAGTGTCCGGTTTCTTCTACATATTTTATACATGCTTGAATCTTAGGTAACATACTTCCAGGTGAGAATTGATTCTCTTGAATGTATTGTTTCGCTTCTTCAATGGTTAAGGAAGCAAGGTCTTTTTGCGCTGGAGTATGATAGTTAATCGATACCTTTTCAACAGCCGTTAAGATAACAAGCTCTTCTGCATCTAAATCAATCGCAAGACGAGCACTTGCGTTATCTTTGTCAATTACAGCAGAAACACCTTTTAGTTGTCCATCTTCTTCTATGACGGGAATTCCTCCTCCACCAATGGTGATGACGATAGAACCTTGTTCACAAAGTGTTCTTACAAGGTCTAATTCTTGAATACGTACAGGGATAGGGGAGGCAACGACTTTACGCCATCCTCTACCTGCATCTTCTACATAAACATCATTTGTCTTAGAGGCTCTTTCTTTCGCTTCTTCTTCACTATAGAAGATACCAACTGGTTTTGTAGGATTTTGAAATCCAGGATCCTTTTTGTCAACGATTACTTGTGTAATAACGGTGGCACATTTTTTAGCAATCTTACGTTTGGATAATTCATTTTGAATGGCTTGTTGGAGATGATAACCAATATAGCCTTGACTCATTGCGCCACATTCCGCAAATGGCATTTCAGGTATATCTTCTTGAAGAGAAGAAATAGAAAAGGCATTATTAATCATTCCAACTTGTGGACCATTCCCATGTCCGATCACTACTTGATAACCTTCTACAGCTAAATCAACTAATGCACTCGCTGTCTTTTTTACTAGGTTTAATTGTTCTAGAGGAGTACTACCTAATGCATTTCCTCCTAGTGCTACTACAATTCTTTTCATTAACGTAAGTCCTCAACTTCTAAGATTTCTTTCACAAACATCCAATGGGGTTCCCAACCAGTCGCCGTATTCACAATAAGAATAACTTTTCCTTTATAAGTCTCTAACTTTAATTCTTCACCTGTGCCTGTTGTGATTGTGTAATCATAAATCATAAATAAATCCTCTTTTTCTATTCTTCTTCAAGTAGTGTATTTAGAACTTGTTCTTTATGGTTCAGAAACATCTTCATAATTTGATAACTATCGGTTTCTTCATAAGGGATTGAATGAACTGTTTCATCAAACGATAAGATTTCTGCCTCAGGATATCCTAATAGGATAGGGGAGTGCGAAACAATAAAGAATTGGGATCCATTCTGTATGGATTCATGGAGTAAGGATAAGAAGGATAATTGACGTTGTGGAGATAAAGCAGCTTCTGGTTCATCTAGGAAGTAGAGTCCCTTCGAAGTGAAGTTGTTGGTGAGGAGTTTTAAAAAACTTTCCCCGTGTGATCTCTCATGGTATTTTTGAGGGACACCACCTTTTTCTCGACTATATTCTTCTTCCTTCGTAGCGACATTATAGAAACTCTCCGCTCTTAAAAAATAACCCCATTTCATTTGGAAAGGACCCTTAATAAGAGTTAAATGATCACAGAGTTCAGAATGGGAATCATGGGTTGAAAACGAATAGTTTTTTGTACCACCTTCTGGATTAAAACCAGAAGCGATCGCCATTGCTTCTAGAAGGGTTGATTTACCACTTCCATTTTCCCCTACAAAATAGGTAATCGGTTTATGAAAAACCATTTCTTCTAAAGAAGAAAGGGAAGGGATTGAACGTAAATAACTATGGCTATCAATTTCATCCCAATGTATTTTTAATCCTTTTAAAAAGAGGTTTCCCATCGTACTTCTATTTTAGCAAAACGATAGAGATCTATGGAATAGGCTTATTTGTGCTTTATATAAATAAAAGATATAATGATTAAGAAATAGACGTGTTTTTGTCGTGGATAAAGGTGTATTTATGGATAAATTAAAAGAACAAATATTAGAACTAACTAAACAATATTATGAAGAACATCATAAACCAAAAGCGTTTGAAGTAGGAAAAGATAAAGTAAACTATGGAGGTCGTTTCTTTGATGCACAAGAAATGGAAAACCTTGTAAGTGCTTCTTTAGATTTCTGGCTTACAAATGGGGAATGGACAGATCGTTTTGAAAAAGGATTAGCGAACTATTTAGGTGTTAAATATTGTGCGTTCTGTAATAGTGGTTCAAGTGCGAACTTACTCGCTTTTAGTGCTTTGACATCTCCACTATTAAAGGAACGTGCTCTTCATGCGGGAGATGAAGTCATTAGTGTTGCGTGTGGTTTCCCAACTACGATTACACCAATTCTTCAATATGGTTGTGTTCCAGTATTTGTGGATATGAAATTACCAGAATATAACATTGATGAAAATAAAATTGAAGAAGCAATCTCTCCTAAGACAAAAGCGATTATGTTAGCACATACCTTAGGAAATCCATTTAATCTTAAAAAGATTAAGGAACTCTGTGAGAAGTATGGCTTATGGTTAATTGAAGATAATTGTGATGCATTAGGTTCTATGTATGAAGGTAAATATACAGGTACCTTTGGGGATATTGGAACTTCAAGTTTTTATCCACCACATCATATGACAACAGGTGAAGGTGGTGCGGTCTATACCAATAATCCAATTCTTTATCGTGCAATTAAGAGTATGCGTGATTGGGGAAGAGATTGTTGGTGTGATAGTGGAAGAGATAATACATGTGGGTATCGCTTTACGAAACAATTTGGACAACTTCCACTAGGATATGACCATAAATATGTCTATAGTCATTTTGGCTATAACTTAAAGGCTACGGACCTCCAAGCTGCGATTGGTTGCGCACAATTAGAAAAACTACCAGAAATTGGAAAACGTAGAAGAGAAAACTTTGAAAGAATTACGAATAACCTTCAAGGATGTGAACCATATCTCACATTACCTAAAGCAGAAGAGAATAGTGATCCTTGTTGGTTTGGTTATTTAATTTATGTGAATGAAGGCTATGGTTTATCACGCTTAGAACTCACAAAATATTTAGAAGATCATCTTGTTCAAACAAGAAATCTCTTTGCGGGTAATATCATCTATCATCCATGTTTTGATGAGATTCGTGATAGTGATGCCTATCGTGTAGCAGGCGATTTAACAGTTACCGATAACATCATGAATAACGCTTTCTGGATTGGTGTATATCCAGGTATGACAAATGAAAAGATTGACTATATGACAGATATGATAAAGAACTATTTAAAAGAGAAGGGATATTAATATGAAGGTTGTAATACTCGCAGGTGGTCTAGGTACTAGAATCTCAGAAGAAAGCCAATATAAACCAAAACCAATGGTAGAAATTGATGGGAAACCTATTTTATGGCACATCATGAAATACTATTCTTCCTTTGGACATAATGATTTTATTATTTGTTGTGGATATAAAGGAAATGTGATTAAAGAGTATTTCGCAAACTATTATTTAAACACATGTGATTTAACATTTGATCTTCAAGATCAATCTGTTAAATATCTAAATAATACTTCTGAACCTTGGAAGGTAACGTTAATTGATACCGGTTTAAATACAATGACTGGTGGACGTATTAAACGTATTAAGAAGTATATAGGAGATGAAACCTTCTTAATGACTTATGGAGATGGTGTTAGTGATGTTGATTTAAATAAATTAATTAAACAACACCAAAAGAGTAAGAATGTGGTTACTTTAACAGCGACCCAAAAACCAGAACGTTTTGGTATCTTATCGATTAAAGAAGGAAACGTTAAGAGTTTTAAAGAAAAAGATCCAAAAGATTCTTCTTGGATTAATGGTGGATATATGGTGATGGAACCTGAAGTATTTAACTATATTAAGGGAGATAAAACCGTCTTTGAAAAAGAACCTTTAGAAACATTAGTAAAAGAAGGAAAATTAGGTGCTTATAAACATAATGGATTCTGGCAATGTATGGATACATTACGTGATAAGAAATTATTAGAAGGATTATATGAGAGTGGAAACGCTCCTTGGAAGGTATGGCATGACTAATTTAAAAGAGGCTTATAGCGGTAAAACAGTACTTGTGACAGGACATACAGGATTTAAAGGATCTTGGCTTTCTTTATGGTTAAATCATTTAGGAGCGAAGGTAGTAGGTTATTCCTTAGATCCAGTTGATGAGAAATGTAATTTTAATTTAAGTAATGTGAAAGATAAAGTGATTGATATTCGTGGTGATATCAATGATTTAGAACATATGCAAAAGGTATTTGAAGAGTACCAACCAGATTATGTCTTTCATCTAGCTGCTCAACCTCTTGTATTAGAATCCTATCGTAATCCTGTATATACATTCCAAACGAATTTGGTTGGAACAGTTCATGTTTTAGAATGCATTCGTCATTTAGAAAAACCATGTATTGGAATTATGATTACGACGGATAAAGTCTATGAGAATAATGAAGAAGGTAGACCATTTAAAGAAGATGATAAATTTGGAGGATATGATCCATATTCTGCTTCAAAGGCAACCTGTGAAATCGCAATCTCTTCGTATCGTTTATCTTTTATGAATCCAAAGGATTATGAGAACCATCATAAGACGATCTGTTCGGTAAGAGCGGGTAATGTGATTGGGGGAGGAGACTTTGCGATGAATCGTATTGTCCCTGATTTTATGAAGGCAATTGAAAAGAAAGAAACCATCATTTTAAGAAATCCACAATCGGTACGTCCTTGGGAATTTGTATTAGAACCTTTATATGGATATCTTTTATTAGGTGCGAAATGTTTAGAAGATCCAAAAGCATATGCAAGTGCGTATAACTTTGGACCAGATTCCGAAACGGTACGTTCGGTACATGATTTAGTAGAAGAATTAAAGAAACATTTTGATGAAGTTAAAGTGGAAGTAGAACATAATGAAAACGCTCCACATGAAGCAGAATTATTATTGTTAGATGCTTCCAAAGCCAAAGAACAATTAGGATGGAGTCCAAAGTATAACTTTGAAGATACCATTAAAGTAACTGCGACATGGTATAAGGAATACTATGATGTAGATCCTTATGAACTATGTATTCGCCAAATCGAAGATTATATGAAGGAGTAAATCTTGAATACGTCTGTAAGTATATTTGTTATTGCGTATAATATGGAGAAATACATTGAGAAATGTGTTTCTTCATTACTAAAACAATCCTATGATAACTATAAGATTGTTTTAATTGAGAACGGTAGTAACAAAGATCATACAAGAGAAATAATAGAAGATTACGCAAACCGCTATGATAAGGTAGAGAAGATTTTAATTGACCATAACCAACAATATGGGAATGCATTAGAACTTGCGATTAAAAACTGTGATAGCGATTATTTTATTATTTGTGATCCAGATGATTATCTTGAAGAAGATGCATTAGAGAAGCTTGTAAAGCGTAGTGAAGAAGCTGATTTAGTTTGTGGTTCAAGAAATGTATTCTATGAAGATAGTGATGAAGTCGATTATGATTCTTGTATCAATGAAGAGATTACTACCATTCGTAATGAAACAATTCTTAGTCATGATTTAAAATATGATGACTTATTCTTTTTAAATCCTACACCACATTCAAAGTTATATAAAACGAAGAAAGTAAAAGATATCATAATTCCAAAAGAAACCTTTACGGATAATGTTTTATATTTTAAGGCATTAATGGAAGCGGATAAGGTAATTTACGATAATACATTAAATGTATCGAATTATTTAATTAATCGTTCTGGTAATAGTACAACAACCTATAAACCAACCTATATCAGTGCCTTTAATACAATGACAAAAGGTTTAATTGAAACCTGTAAGAAAGGGAAGAATTATTCAACTTTAAAGGGAATCTTTTCTTTACGTTTATATTTAAGTTTAAAAGATATGATTAACCTACTGCATTCTATCAAAGGTTCAAAAGAAGAAATCCTACAGAATATGATGGAACTTTATGATACAATCATTCCTGTTGTATTAGAGAATAAGAAGATGCTTGGGGCATATGAAAAATATTATAAATTAGATCGTTATGACCACTTCTTATTAAATACAATCCTAGGAAAGATGGTTTATAAAAGAAGTATTAAGAGAATTATAGAAGAATAGGTATGAAAAAGGATCGCGCATTCACAAATTATTTTTATAACGTATTATTGAAAGGCTTAACTGCCGTTTTTTCAATTGTTGTATCTTCCCATTTAGCGAAAACATTAGGTCAAGATGTAACAGGTATTAGTGATTATACTGGTTCTATTGTCAGTATGATTGCGATTTTTGCGACCATGGGTATTTCTCTATATGGTGAAAAGAGAATGTCGGAGTTACGTGATAATCGTCAAGAATTATCCCGTGCTTTCTGGAATATTATTACGTTACGTCTAATTGGTGTATTAGTTGGATTATGTATTACTTTAATCGCATTATTCTTTGTGAAATATGATTTTAAGACCGTTCTATTAATTCAATTAATTACATTACCTACCATGGCGATTGATATTACGTTCTTATATGTAGGGGAAGAAAACTTCCGTACAACAGCGATTCGTAATACGATCTTAAAGATTGTGAATGTCATCTTAATTAAATGGTTAATCCAATCTCCAAATGATTTGATTCTCTTTGTGGTCATTAATGTTTCAACAGCTTTCTTAGGAAACCTAAGTTTATGGTTAGGCCATCGAAAGTATGTGGACTTTGTGATGCCTACCTTAGAAGGTATAAAAGAGAATATTATGCCTGCGTTAAAGATGTTTGCGCCACAAGCTGCGATTAGTTTATATACCATCTTAGATAAGACGATGATTGGTAGTCTCTATAACATGGCGAATGTAACATTCTATAATATTGCGAATAGTTTAGCCCAAGTCTTAATTAGTATTGCGACTTCGATTAGTGAAGTGTTATGGCCACGTCTTGTAAATGTTCGTACAAGAGGAGATAATACCGAAGCGGAGCGCTTAATTAGTCTAGCCTTAAAATTAAATTTCATGGTTGCGATTCCTATGTGCTTTGGTTTAGCAGCAGTAGGACCAACCTTCACAAAATGGGTTTATGAAGTAAATAATCCTGCCTATTATGAAGCGGGTGTCATGATGATTTTTATGGCGCCTTTAATCATCATTATTTCCGTAAATCGTATCTTAGCGTTTCAGATTGTGGTACCTGCAGGACATCTTGATGATTATTCAAAATCCATTTATCTTGCGTGTGTCGTGAATACAATTAGTAACTTCTTATTAATACCTCGTTTTGGAGGCTATGGTGCGATTGTGGCTTCAGCGATTGGAGAATCTTCCACAATGATTTATCTCTATTTCAAAGCACGTAAGATTGTGAAATTTGATGGAATCTTCTTTGTGTTTCTACGATATTTATGTGTATCCATCATCATGTATATTGCGGTACGTTATGTAGGAAGTCTTCTTCCAGCGAGCTTACTCACAAATGCCTTACAAGTTGTGACAGGGGTAGCTGTATACGCAATTATCTTATTAGTGATGAAAGATGAAAATGTTTATAGGATCTTAAAACGATGAAAAAAGCGATTGTAACAGGAGCGGATGGATTTATTGGTAGTCATTTAGTAAAGCAATTACTTCATGATGGCTATGATGTTTTTGGAGTTCAGTATTCGAAAGAGGATTCCATCCAACATCCAAATTATCATTGTGTTTCTAAAAGCTTTGAAGAATATGATTCTTTAGATTTTACATCTTATGAAGGAAGTGATCTTTATCATTTTGCGTGGGATGGTGTAAGTGGTCCTAAACAAAATGATCAATCCATTCAAAACCGTAATATTGAAATGGCAGAACTCATTCTAAAAAAAGCAATTGAAGCGAAATTAAGAAAGTTCATCTTCGCAGGGAGTATCTTTGAATATGAAAATGAAGAATTCCCAACTGTAAAATATGATACCTCCATTGATAAAGTTTATAGTCGTGCAAAATTAAAAGCGCATCGTAATTGTATGGAGTTATCAAAGGGTCATATCTTATTTAATAGTGTTTTAATCTCAAATATTTATGGACCTGGAGAAAATTCAAAACGTTTTATTAATACACTCGTAAGATGTATGAAACAAAATGAACCAATGGCTTTAACAGAAGGGAAACAAGATTATGACTTCATCTATATCGATGATGCGATTAAAGCCATTATTCTCGTAGGAGAAAAGGGAAGAGATGGAGAAGAATACTATATAGGTAGTAATGAAGTAAAACCATTAAAGGAATATATTCTTGAAATAAGAGATGTGATTAATAAGGACTATAACTTAGAGTTTGGGAAAGTTGATATGGTTCCAACCTACTTTGATTATTCTTTATTTCATACAAATAAACTCTTTGAAGAGTTTGATTTTCAATGTGATACACCTTTTATCGAAGGGATAAAAAAAATATAATAGGACTATGAAATACGATTATATAATAGTTGGTTGTGGCATTACAGGTGCCTCAATCGCAAGAAAATTAGCAGAAGCAAATCATACAGTTCTTCTTATGGATCGTAGAAATCATATTGGTGGAAATATGTATGACTATGTAGATGAACACGGTGTACTCGTTCATCAATATGGACCACACGCATTCCATACCACAAAGAAAGAACTCTTTGATTTTTTATTACAGTTTGAAGAATTTGAACCTTATGTCTTACAATGTGGAGCTTTATTAGATGGAAAACATAGTCCAACACCATTTAACTTTAAAACCATCGATGATCATTATTCAAAAGAAGAAGCAGAAGCTTTAAAAGAAACCCTTAAAGAAACCTATCCAAATCAAGAAGCAGTAACGATTGTGGAATTATTATCGTCTGAGAATAAGAGTATTAAAGAATATGCGAACTTCTTATTTGAGAATGATTATCGCCCTTATACAAGTAAACAATGGGGAATGAAACCAGAAGAAGTAGATGTGAGTATCTTAAAGCGTGTACCTGTAAGACTCTCTTATGTGGATGCGTATTATGATGATGAATTCCAAGCGATGCCTAAACATTCGTATACAACCTTATTTGAGAATATGTTGAAGCATCCTAATATTACAATCCAATTAGAAGAAGATGCATTAAGTCATATTACATTTGAAAAAGATAAAGTTCTATTTGATCAAGAAGAAGTTCCAATTATCTATACTGGACCAATTGATGAACTCTTCCACCAACAATTTGGGGAACTACCATATCGTTCTTTACGTTTTGAACTAAAACATTTAGAGGAAGAGAGTTTCCAAGATGCACCAGTTGTGGCATATCCATTTGCGAAAGAGTATACACGTATTACCGAATATAAGAAGCTACCTTACCAAGATACAAAAGGAACAACCATTGCCTATGAATATCCGCTTCAATATGAAAAGGGGAAAAAGATGGAACCATACTATCCTTTATTAACGGATGAGAGTCAAAAAATCTATGCGCAATATAAAGAACTCGCCGATACCTATACAAACTTAATCTGTTGTGGACGCTTAGGAAGCTTTAAATATTACAATATGGATAATGCTTTAGAAGAGGCATTAAATATCGCAAATCAATTAATACAAGGACAAA
>CADBUH010000101.1 GCA_902797775.1 uncultured Erysipelotrichaceae bacterium
AAGCGGATGAAGCATATTACTTTGAAGTGATGATGCGAGTGGAACAAAAACTATTAAAGGCGAGTATTAACTATTAATAAGATAAGGCAATATAGAGAAACTATATTGCCTTCTTTGTGTTAAAAGATGATTACAATCAAAGGTATGTTCGTAAATAAAAAAGAGTATATAATAGACACATGTCATTAAACAACAAGTGTCGTTTATTACAGTTTATTTATTGGATGATTGGTGGGGTTGGACTTGGATTTATTACCTACTATCTACAAGAGTTAGGCTACGCTTCTAGCGTGATAGGATGGATTAGTTCTGGCTTTGCATTACTATCTGTCTTTTTACAACCTCTACTTGGAAGATTATCTGATACAAATGAACAATTTAGTTGGAAGAATATATTAATCTATTCTTCTGCGCTATTAATAATGCTTTTTACAATTTTATATTTTATTGATCAAAAACCATGGAGTGGACTTTTATTTGGAGCAGTGGTACTTATTCTCTATTGCATGATGCCATTTGTAAATGCGGCAATCTTTTATTATGAACGAATCGGAGAAATCGTTGATTTTGGAAGTGCTAGAGGATTTGGGTCACTTGGTTATGCAGTTGTATCCTATATACTTGGTTATCTAACGGCTTCATTGCATGCAAAAATAGTAGTTCTTGCAGGAGTTTGTTCATCACTTCTATTCTTATTATTTGTGCTAGGTTTACCATGCGAAAAAAGAATTCATATAGCACAGGATACAGAAGAGGTTTCGAAAACGAATTTCATAAAGAAATATCCATCCTTAGTAATAATGATTATTGGAAATATCTTTTTGTTCTCTTTTCATAACTTAAGTAATACATTTTTAATCAATATATTAGAGAATGTTGGGGGAGATAGTTCTTCTTTAGGAGTTGCGATTGCAATAGCAGCAATTGTAGAAATACCTATTCTTTTCATGAGTACAAAATTATTAAAAAAATACAAAGCTACACATTTGATGATTTTTGCGAGTGTATCCTTTGTGATGAAAGCTTTTATCTATTTATTTGCGAAAACAGTTTCAATGATTTACTTCGCACAGATCTTACAAATGTTTTCCTATGCGGTAGATGTAGCAGTTTTTGCGTATATCTGTAATGTGGCAGTTGAACAAAAAGATAAAATGCTAGGACAAGCTTGGAACACAACAACGATTTCTGCGGGGCTTGTGATAGGAAGTTTATTAGGTGGGATGGTTTTAGATTACTATGGCTTATATGGAATGCTAAATGTAGGTGTTCTATTTTGTGTGATTGGAGTAGTGTTTATCGTAATATCATCGTATATGTTTCAAAAAGAAAAACGCAATGTTTAAGCATTGCGTAAATAACCATGGTCGGGATGACAGGATTTGAACCTGCGACCTCCTCGTCCCGAACGAGGCGCACTACCAAGCTGTGCAACATCCCGAAGATTGTTCAAATTATAACGCACATTTAAGGAAAATGTGAAATGGTAGTATACTATTAAGATATGATAAAGAAATTAACGCAAATAGTGGTATTGATATGCCTGTTATGTAATACAACTCTTCTTTTAAATGCAGAAGAAGATTATAGTAATACCTCTTATTGGAATAACTTGTGTACGAATACAAGTTCTTTAAGTGAGAGTGAAAAGGCGAGTTGTGCTGCTTATATGGAATATATGAAGACACAAAATCAAACACTTCAAAAACAACTTGATGAAATTGATTCGAAAAAGAGTGAGATTAGTGAAAACATTGATACTTATGCAGCACAGATCAGTTCTTATAACTATGCGATCGATTCTTTGAATGAAATGATGCATGATTTGAATTTGCAGATTACTGCAACAGAAGCTCGTCTAAAAGAAATGCAAGTTAATATTGATAAGAATAAAAAAGAAATAAAAGAAAAAGAAAAAGAAGTTCAAGAAATTGAAACAAAAATTGAAGAACGTATGGTAGAAAGTCAAAAGACCATGCGTATTAATCCATTCATTGATATTCTAATGGGTGCGAAAACATTTGATGAGTTCATTCGTATTATGAATGGGATTAAAGATATTAATGATTCAGAGACAGCACTTCAACATCAATTAAGTGAAGGTATTGAAGAATTAAAAGAGATGAATGAGAATCTTCTTCAAGAACAAGAAACATTAAAACAAGTTGAAAAAGATTTAGAACAAGGAAAAGTTGCCTTAGATACCCAACAAGCTTCCTTACTTGCTTCACAATATGAAGCAGAGTTAATCAGACAAACCTATGTGGAACAATATAATGAAGTACTTGTGGAAGAAAAAGTAGCACAAAATGTGGTGGATAATAACCAACAAGCAATCGCAAATGTAGATGAAGCAATCGAGCGAACAGAAACACCTTCTCCATCAAGTACAGAAACTCCTACACCACAAGATACTTCCTCAAGTGATACACCTGCACCAGTTACACCTACTTCGGATCCTACCCCAAGTAGTGGAGGCTCGAGTGAGAATCCATATTATGGAGGATGGTCTAATTGTACATGGGGTGCTTGGCAACTTGTGCATGATACACTTGGAATATCGTTACCTGGTTGGGGATGGTCTTCAAACTGGGTGAATGATGCGGCTGCTTCTGGATATGCGACAGGTTCAGAACCACGTGTTTATTCCATCGCTGTTTATGAAAACCATGTAGCATTTGTGACAGCGATTGATGGGGATCAAGTTTATATTAAAGAAGGAAATTATTTAGGTGCGTATGGGGAACGATGGGTATCTAAGTATGAACTTCCATGGACTGGTCAAAAGTGTTTAGGATATATTTATTTCTAACTTTAAGAGGATAATCAAAATAAGTATGATACAATGTTTGTGTGATTTTAATGGAGGATAACACAATGAGTGAGATTGTATATAAGAATAGTAATGGTCGCTTTGCAGAGGCTACTGTATATAATGGAATAGTGTATGTTGCAGGTCAAGTAGGTAATACAAGAGAAGCAGATGTAACAACACAAACGAAAGAAGTATTAGAAAAGATTGATCGCATTCTTGAAGAGAATGGTTCCGATAAAGAACATGTGCTTATGGCTACCGTTGTATTAAAAGATATGAGTACAGTTAATGAAATGAATGCGGTATGGGATGCATGGGTTGTAAAGGATAGAGAACCTGCACGTATGTGTCATGAAGGAAAACTTGTAAGTCCAGATTGGAAAGTAGAAATCTATCTCACTGCAGTTGTAAAGTAAAAGGATTCTTACGTGAACTTGTCAACTAAAAGTAGACAGTTTAAAAAGTAAGATTATAGCCCTGTGAGAGTGTAAACTCTGCAGGGCTTTTATAATTGTGTTTATACATTGGTCTTTCATAGTTATAGTATTTGATATATTG
>CADBUH010000102.1 GCA_902797775.1 uncultured Erysipelotrichaceae bacterium
AGAAGTATGGGATGAAGAAGAGGAAGACTTTGTATTAGAAGAATATGAAGTAGAAGTACCTTATGAATATAAGACTTTAATTATTTCGCTTCGTAATCATTCCTTAAGAAATATCATGAATCTTAACGATGATGAATTAGAACGCTTTAGTGTACTAATGGAAACTAGAGGTAATCGTGAATCAGGATTCTTCCCAGATAATCCGTCTCTAGCAGGAGGTATCAATATTGGTGAATTTACGGATTATGATATACCACCAGAAGCATTATCAGATTCTAAGTTTAGAGGCATGATGCAAGAAGCAGAGAAATATCTAGGATATCCATATGTATGGGGAGGATCTAGTCCATCCACAAGCTTTGATTGTAGTGGCTTTGTATGTTGGGTATTAAATCATTCAGGTAATGGATGGAATGTAGGTAGAACAACAGCTGAAGGCTTAAGACAAATGATGTCTATTATCCCACCATCTGAAGCAAAACCAGGAGATATTATCTATTTCCAAGGAACATACAATACGCCTGGTGCAAGTCATGTCGCTATCTATGTTGGTAATAATATGATGATTCACTGTGGTGATCCTATTCAATATGCAGATATTACACATCCATATTGGCAGGAACACTTTTATTGTTTTGGAAGAATGAATTAGAAAGAGAGGAAGAAATGAGAAGCACGAAAAAATTAAAACAATTAATCGAAAGTAATGATAATCGTATGAAAGTAATGGAAGAAAAAAGAAAGTCATTACTTGAAGAACTCAAAGCTGCTAAAGCTTATGAGATACAAGGCATCATTAAAAAGTATCAAATTGATGCTGATGAATTAGATAACGTATTAAAAGAATACGCAAATGGAAATTTGAAATATCTAAATGATATTGGAGGTAGAGAAGAAGATGAAGAAATTATTTAGATTAGCCTTTGTTATAGCTACAGCATTTCTAATAGTATGTGTAAATGTTACTCCAACTTATGCGGACTCATCCGAGCCCCCCAAAGAGGGAGATTCATCCACTGAAGTTAGTGAGGATACATCCTCAAAAACTAAGACTAAAGCATTAACACCTGATGGTAATCTTACTTTAGTGGATGATATTAAGACAAAGGATACAAATGAAAAAGAATTCTTAACAGTAGTTTCCAAAAGTGGAAACTATTTTTATATCATCGTAGATCGTGCAGATAATGGTGAAATGAATGTCCATTTTTTGAATCTAGTAGATGAAAAAGACTTAATGGACTTAATTGATGAAGAAACAATAGAACCTGTAAAGGAACCAGAACCAATTATCATTGAACCAACTCCAGAACCTGAACCAGAAGAAGAACCTAAGAAAAGTCCTATCGGAGCGATTCTAGCTATATTAGGATTACTTGCCTTAGCAGGTGGTGGAGCTTTCTATTACTTCAATTTCATTAAACCTAATCAATCAAATGGAAATCCAGATAATCTAGATGATTTAGATTGGGATGACGATGATGACGAAGAAGAATTCGATGACAATATCGAAGTAGAAAGAATTGAAGATACAGAAGAATATCCAACATTCAATACACAAGGCACTAGTAATGTAACTACTGTTGAAGATCAAAAAACAGTTGAAGAAGTACAAGCACATCTATTTGGTGAACACGAGGAATAATCGAAAGTATTTGTTAAAATAAGTTTGAAGAATATGTTTGGAGGTTGTTGAGATGATTATTAAACGTGATGAAGCTTTTAAAGTTCTATGTGAATTTCTAACTCCAGTTGGTTTAGAAAGTTATAACGTTGGTACCGGAATGCTTGTGAGCATTCCGGTAGATAGCAATAAAATGATTGCAACAATTGTTACTGCAAGCCATATAGCTATGCATACAAACGAAAGTACACAGATTGTTATATCAAATAATAATGGTATGGCAGAGCGTATTCCCCTTACGATGTTTGGCCCATTATCAGGATGGAAACATCATCCAATTGCAGATATAAGTGTTTTTCAAATAGTCTTAAATGATAAAAACTTTGAATATATGCAAGGCAGATTCTTTCCGCTAGAACAATTTAACCTTAATCAAGAAGTTGTATCTAGAGATTATGAATTGACCGCTATCGGGTTTCCCAATGGTCTAGGAACGGAAGGATTATTTTCTCCGTTTTCTTTTAGGACATTCGCATCATCAGGATTTGTTACACTTCAGCGAGCAGATACATTAACTCCGTGTACTTTCTTTTGCTTAGAAAATTCTAGCCTTGGAGGATATTCTGGTTGTCCTGTTTTTGATTTGGGATATTCTACTGACGGAACAATGATAACCACTAGAGGAGATACAGTATGTCATGGAATCATGCACGGAGTAATGTCTGATCAAAATGGAGCTAAAATAGCAATGGTAACTCCTGCATTTTATTTGAGAGATTTTATTTGAACTTATTAATAGCAAAATTTTTGTAGCAATCACTTATCGAGAAGAGAAATCTTCTCTTTTTTAATGGAAAGGAAAATAGAAATAATGAAATTAGTAATATGTGAAAAGAAGTCAGTTGGGGAAGCTATTGCGGCTTCCCTTAATGTTTCTAATAAGAAACAAGGATATATGGAAAATGATAAATATATCATTTCATGGGCTCAAGGACACTTGATTCATATGTTAAAACCAGATGAATATGATCCTAAATATAAGAATTGGGACTTAGATCATTTACCTATCATTCCTGAAGAATTCAAATATGCAGTTGATGAAAATAAAAAGAATCAATATCAAGTACTTAAATCTCTTATGGATAGAAATGATGTTACTTCTTTAATCAATGCATGTGATGCAGGAAGAGAGGGAGAATTAATCTTTCGTTACATTGTAAATGAAGCCAATTGTCATAAACCAACAGAAAGATTATGGATTTCTTCTATGGAAGAAAAAGCGATTCAAGAAGGCTTTCAAAATCTAAGACCAGGTAATGATTATGATGCATTATATGAATCTGGTATTGCTAGAGCTAGAGCAGATTGGCTTGTAGGACTCAATATGACTCGCCTATTCTCTTCTTTATATCATAAGACATTAAATATTGGTCGTGTGCAAACACCTACACTAGCAATGATTGTAGAAAGACAAGATAAGATTGATAACTTCCAAAAAGAAAAATATCATCTCTTACATTTATCACTAGATGGAGCTGATGCAGTAAGCGATAGAATTACAGATCAAGCACAAGCATTACTCATGCTAGATCTAATTAAAGGTAAACAAGTCACCTGCTCTTCTGTTTCAAAAGAAACCAAGAAGAATAAAGCACCAAAGTTATATGACTTAACTACTTTACAAAGAGAAGCCAATAGATACTTTGGCTTTACTGCGCAAAAGACATTAGATTTAGCGCAATCTTTATATGAGAAAAAGATACTTACTTATCCTAGAACAGATAGTCGTGCATTAACTTCTGATATGGAAGCATCTGTATTAGAGATTATTGATGCAATTAAAGAAAAATATCCGTTTAATAAATGTGCATCATTTACACCTAATGTAAAAGCTACAAGAAGGACTAAAAATGTTCATGGAAACAGGAGAAAGCTTAGGAATTTGCCCTCGTTGCGGGAATAAAGTATATGAAGGCAATTCTGGTTATCACTGTTCTGATAGAAGTTGTGGCTTTTCCATGTGGAAGAGATCTAAGTTTTGGGTAAGTAAGAAAAAAGCACTCACAAGAGATATGGTTTCATCCTTATTAAAAGATGGAAAAGTAGAAGTCAAAGGTCTTTATTCACCTAAAACAAATAAGAAATATGATGCCACTGTACTACTAGATGACACAGGAGAATTTGTAAACTTCAAGCTTGAATTTGAAAAGAAAGATGGAGGTAAAAGTTAGTGTCTAGATATAATCACGATCATGATGTGCCTTTTGAGGCATTTATAAC
>CADBUH010000103.1 GCA_902797775.1 uncultured Erysipelotrichaceae bacterium
ATATTCAGCACCAATCTTTTGAAAGAAATGATAATAAACATCATTACTACAAATTAATACACCATCGTTATCAAATATTACATTCTTGATCATCTTATTACCTTCTTGTCCATGTGGATTTCGCAAATAGAATAATCATTGGGAATAATTCAAGACGTCCCGCTAACATATTAAAAATTAATATCAGTTTTGAGAAAGCACTATACATTGCATAATTACAAGTAGCACCTACTCCCGCAAAACCCGGTCCAATATTATTCATGGTCGCTACCACAGCTGTGAAATTTGTTTCTATCGAAAAACCATCTAAAGAAATAAGAATAAAACTAATTACCATAATTCCTACATACGCAATGAGATATCCATTTAAATTCTTTAATACTTTTTCATCTACTGGATGTCCATTCATACGAATCTTTTTCACTTCAGATGGATGTAAGTTTTCATGAAGATTACGACGTAGTGATTTTACAAGTAGAATAATACGTGCGATTTTAAAACCACCACCTGTACTACCTGCACAAGCTCCACCAAGCATTAACACAAGTAATATACCTTTTGAAAAACCTGGCCACAAATCAAAATCCGTTGTCGCAAAACCAGTTGTAGACATAACCGTTCCAACTTGGAAAGCAGCGTGTCGAATGGTTTCACTTAAGGTTTGGTATAAAGGTCGAATATTAATTGTGATTAATAAAATACTTGTAAAGATGATTCCTAGATAAGTACGTAACTCTTCATCTTTAAATACATCTTTAATGCGTTTAATAAAAATCAAATAATAACAACTAAAGTTTACCCCAAATAAGAACATAAACACGGTTGTGACATTTTGAAGATATGGACTATAGGATGCAAGGGAATCAGCCTTTATCCCAAAGCCACCAGTTCCAGCAGTCCCAAAGGCTGTACATAAGGAATCAAACCAAGGCATTCCACCTATACGTAAAAAGAAATAATCCAAAGCAGTTAAAGCTAAATACAGCCAATAGAGTATCATCGCTGTCTTCTTCATTCGTGGTACTAATTTACCTACAGAAGGTCCTGGACTCTCTGCACGTAAGATATGTAATGTGAAACCTTCATTCTTTCCACTAAGAGGTACAATCGCTAATAAGAAGACAAGAACACCCATTCCACCTAACCAGTGTGTAAAGCTACGCCAATACAATAATCCACGTGACATCTCTTCAACATTAATTAGGATGGAAGAACCAGTTGTGGTAAAACCAGATACAGTTTCAAATAAAGCATCAATAAAAGAAGGAATCTCATGTGCAAAATAAAAAGGAAGACACCCAAGAATTGACATGATAATCCACGCAAGTCCTGTCGTGACTAATCCTTCTCTTGCATAGAAGCCATCTTTCGCATCTCTAGAGATTACCCAAAATAAGATTGCCACAATTAATATAACGATAACTGTTTTGAGAAACGCAATTTGAACATGTACATCATGGTCAAAAGTCGCAATAATAATTGCGGGTATCATGAATACAGCTTCTATTCCTAATAATGGAACAAATACTTGTAGAATCTTCTTAAAATTCATTTACTATGCCTCAAATATCTCATTAAAATCTCGAATTGGTGTCTCTGCACTTGTCACAATTACCACAATATCACCAGCTTTAAACTTTGTGTTTCCAGTCGCAATTTCTGTTTTACCTCGACTCGTAACACTTACAATTAATACATTTGGTTTCGTATTAATTTCTTTTAATGGTGTATTAAGGTAACGATCATTTTCAGATACCTTAAATTCAATCGCTTCAATTTGTCCATCTCCAATTAAATGAACAGATAAAGCGGCTCCCTCTTTATTCTGCATTGCACGTACATAACGAACAATACTATTACAACTTAATTCCTTAGGAGATATAACACTTCCTACAGGTAAAGCATCTAAGATCCGATTATTCTCTGCGTGAGATAACTTCGTAATAACCATAGGTACTTTTCGCGCATGCGCATAAAGTGCCATAACGATATTTAATTCATCAAGTCCTGTTAAGGTAACTAAGGCATCATATTTTTCAATACCTTCACTATCTAAGAAATCTTGACTACTTGCGTCTCCTTCAATAATAGTCGCATTTGGTAATAAGCTAGCGAGTTCTTCACACTTCTCAGGATTTTGTTCAATAATACTAACTTCAATTCCTGTTTTCTCTAATTCAAGAGCTAGATAATAACTAATACGGCTTCCACCCGCAATTAATACATGTTTTGTCTTACGTGTAATAATTCCTAAATTCTTTAATAATAAAGATAGATTATCACTTGATGCGGTTACATAAATCACATCATTTTCTTTTAATTTAAATTCTCCATCTGGCATGATGCATTTACCATCACGCTTAACCGCACATACAAGTACTTGGCAATCCACTTTCTTAGGTAACTCTTTTAAGGCAATTCCATTTAAAGAACTATCTGCCGCAATTTTAAAACTGACGATTTCTGCGTTTCCTTTCGCAAATGTTTCAATGTTTAAAAAACCAGGATAACGAAGTAAACGACTAATTTCAATCGCTGCGTCTTGTTCTGGATTGATGACCAGATTTAAACCAAACATATCTCTAAGGCGAATTGCTTGAGAACGATATTCAGGATTACGAATACGTGCGATTGTATGTAGGTTAGGATTAACCGCATGTCCTGTCATACACGCTAACATATTCTCTTCATCACGGTCTGTTGCCGCAATTAATAATTCTGCTTCTTTGATATTTGCTTCTTCTAACGTATCTAAAGAAGCTGCATTTCCTTGAATTGAAATAATGTCATAGTGCTCCATAATATTTTCAAGAACTTCTGCATCATAATCAATTAAAGTTATCTCATGCCCTTCTCGAGATAATTTTCTTGTTAGTTCTGCACCTACTTTTCCACCACCCGCAATAATAATTCTCATGGTTTCACCTCATCTTTTCAGTACTAGAAAACATTGTACCATTCATACTAAAAAACTCAATCCTATTGTTAAAAAAGAGTAGTTTTTCACTACTCTTGCGTCTCTAGAGCTTTCGAAAACTGTGTTTCATAAAGTTCTGTATATACCCCACCTAGTTTCACTAAATCCTTATGTTGTCCTCTTTCTACAATCGTTCCTTCCTTTAGGACTAATATTTCATCTGCAGCTAAGATGGTAGAAAGACGATGGGCAATTAAAATACTTGTACGTGAATCAATTAAAGGATCAATCGCATCTTGGATTTTCTTTTCTGAAATAGAATCTAATGCAGAAGTTGCTTCATCAAAGATTAATAAAGAAGGATTCTTTAATAATACACGTGCGATTGATAATCTTTGTTTTTCACCACCTGATAACTTTAATCCTCGATTTCCTACAATGGTTTCAAAGCCTTCTGGTTGCGCTTGAATAAAATCATAGATATTCGCTTTTTCACATACTTCTATGAGTTCTTGTTCAGTCGCATCATTCTTCGCATACAATAAGTTATCTCTAATTGTTCCATTAAATAGATAGGTTTCTTGTGACACAATTCCAATATGTCCTCTAAGCCAACCTAAATCAAGTTTCCTTACATCAATCCCATCAAACTTAACTTCCCCATCAACAACATCATATAGACGAGGAATTAAATTGATTAAGGTTGATTTACCAGAACCACTTGGTCCTACAATCGCGACACTATGTCCACTATCTAACTTAAAGTTTACATCTTTTAAGATCATGCGTTCTTTTTCATAATAGAAATCTACATGATTAAATTCTACTCTTCCTGTAGCATGTGCAGGAATAATTGGATGTGCAGGATTTTCCACTTCTACTTTCATATCATAGTATTCAAAGATACGAGTAAATAGAGCCATGGAACGAATCCAATCCACTTGAATATTCAATAACGAGTTTACAGGACCATACATCCTTCCAAGTAAACCAACAAGTACAGTGATATCACCAACCGTAAGATCAGAATCATACTTTAACATTAAGATTCCACCTACCAAATATAACAACATTGGTCCAATACTTGAGAAGGTAGATATAACCACCATAAACCATCTACCAGCCATTCTCTCTTTAATATTGAGATTAACCATCTTCTTATTCACTTTTTCATAACGTTGGTATTCATAGTCTTCTTTCCCAAAGAGTTTGACTAAGTTTTGTCCACTTACCGATAAAGTTTCATTTAAGATACCATTAATCTCATCATTGCAAGCTTGGGATTCTTGGGTTAAGTTCCATCTTGTCTCACCAGCTTTTCGTGTAGGAATCATAAAAAGTGGCACAATGATAATTCCTAATGTCGCTAGTATCCAGTTCTTTTGATACATCGCAACGAGTGCCACGATTAACGTAATTGAATTTGATAAAATACTACGAAAGGTATTCGTAATAATTTGTTGGACACCTGCGATATCCGATGTCATACGGGTTATGATATCCCCTTGGTTATTGGTTGTGAAAAAACGTTGGGACATCTTTTGAAGGTGTTGGAACATCTTATTTCGCATATCAAAGGTAATATGTTCCGCTACCCAGGTGTTTAAATAATTCTCTGCGACTCCGATTAAGTTTGCCCCAAAGGTAACAGCCAAAGATAAAAGAATTAATTTAATTAATAAATCTAGGTTTCTTCCAATTAAACCATCATCGATTATTTTACCTGTAAGTATCGAAGGTAATATATTGAAAAAAGATGATAGAACGATTAATAGTAATACGATAATCATCTGTTTCCAATAAGGCGCTAAATAAGAGAAGATTCTCTTAATTAGCGCTCCTGTAACTTTCGGTTTATTGTTTTTCTCTTCTTCTGTTAGAAAACGTCCACCAGGGCCACCCATTGGCCCACCACGCCTTGTCATTCTACCCCTCCGTAAGAATTATTTAAGCACTATGATCTTTCTTCCAT
>CADBUH010000104.1 GCA_902797775.1 uncultured Erysipelotrichaceae bacterium
CAAAGCGAATAAAGATTGTGGATTACTTGTATTTCCAGAATTATCTTTAACAGGTTATACCTGTGGAGATTTATTCTTCCAACAATCCCTATTAGAAGAATCTCTTCTTGGTTTAGATAAGATTAAGGATTGTACAAAAACGGTTAAAGATGTGACTGTTGCGGTAGGTTTACCATTCTTATTTGAAGATAAACTTTATAATTGTGCTGCATATTGTTGTAATGGACATGTGATTGCACTTGTACCAAAATCCAATATTCCTAGTTATGGAGAATATAGTGAAACAAGATGGTTTGCTAGTGGAGAAAAGGTAATCGGTAGAGAAGTTCTTTTCGGAGAAGATATTGTTCCATTTGGAATTGATGTACTTGTAAAAGATGAACTTCATGGCGTTACGATTGGTACGGAATTAGGGGAAGATTTATTTGTACCTGATAAACCGAGTACACATGCTGCTTTAGCAGGAGCGAATGTGATTGTGAATTTATCTGCTTCGAATGAAGTAATTAAGAAAGAAGAATATCGCTTAGAGAGTGTTAAACATCAAAGTGAGAATTGCTATTGTGCTTATATTTATACGTCGAGTGGTATGGATGAAAGTAGTACTGATCTAGTATTCTCAGGACATACAATTATTGCGGAAGATGGAAAAGTATTAGCGAATCATATATTCCCAGAACGTAGTCATGTTGAATATGCAATTATAGACTTAGATAAAGTGGATTATAACCGTATGATGCATAATACCTTCTTATCAAATGATAATGCATGGTATCGCTTAGGTATTACTACAGTACATCCTTTAGCTAGTAGAGATGAAATAACAGCGAGTCAATTAGCAGCTGCATTAAAAAAGGAGAACTATCCTGTCATGCGCATGCCATTTGTACCTGCAGATGATGCAGAAAGAGAAAGAAGATGTGCACGTATCATTCAAATTCAAGCACATGGTCTAGCAACTCGAGTAAGAGCTACGAATATTAAAACCCTTGTCTTAGGTGTTTCAGGTGGTTTAGATAGTACTTTAGCTTTACTTGTATGTAATGAAGCAAAAAAGATTGTACCAGATATTCGTATTATTGGATATACCTTACCAAGTGAAGGGAATACAAGTGATGATACAAAGAAGAATGCTTGGGCACTTATGAAAGCTTTAAAAATTGATGCAAGAGAATTAGCGATTGGAAAAGAAGTAAAAGATCATTTGGTACTAATTGGTCATGGTCCTAACTATTTAGGAGATAGTGATACGACTTATGAGAATGCACAAGCACGTATGCGTACCTATATTCTTATGGATATCGCGAATATGGAAAATGGTCTCGTTGTAGGAACGGGTGATTTATCTGAACTTGCATTAGGATGGTGTACTTATAATGGAGATCAAATGTCTATGTATGGGGTAAATGCATCGATTCCTAAAACCTTAGTGCAATACTTATGTTATAACTATGCATTAACATGTGGAGATAAGAAGTTAAAAGAAGTGTTATTACGTATTGTGGATACACCTATTTCTCCAGAGTTAACACCTAACCAAAAAGGTAAAATTGCGCAAAAGACAGAAGATAAAATTGGTAAATATGATTTAAATGATTTCTTTATGTTCTATATTATGCGCTATGGGTTAACACCAGATAAGATTCTTGGACTTGCTTTAACTGCATATCCAGAACTTACAAAAGAACATATTAAAGAAGCAGAGATTCGTTTCTATAAACGTTTCTTCTATCAACAATTTAAACGCAGTTGTTCTCCAGATGGACCAAAAGTAGGAACGATTACACTTAGTCCAAGAGGAGATTGGCATATGCCAAGTGATGCAACCGTAGATTTATGGCTAGATATTCTTAAAAAGGCATGAAAACAGTAATATGGGATTTCAATGGCACAATTGTAGATGATACAGAAGTGTGCCTTGAAATTGAAAATCAAATGTTAAAGAAAAGAGGTATGAAAGGGGATTATACACTCGAAGAATACCGAGATTTATTCTGCTTCCCAGTGATTGAATATTATAAAAAGATTGGATATACCTTTGAAAAGGAAACTTATGAAGAGGTATCGGTAGAATTTAATGATGCATATAATGAAGCGTTTCCAAGTTTTCGTATTGTTCCTGGGGCTTTAGAATTAATGAAAAAAGCGAAGGAAAAAGGATATCGAAATGTTATTTTATCTGCGACAAGACAAGATATGTTAGAACTTGAAGTGAAGATACTTGGGGTTGAATCCTATTTTGATGAATTGATTGGTATAGATGATGATTTAGCTTTTTCTAAAGTTGAACATGCAAAAGAGTGGATGAAGAAATCAAATGTTAATCCAAAGGATTGTATGTATTTAGGAGATACCTTACATGATTTAGAATGTGCACAAGCTTTAGGAATTGATAACACGATTTTAATTGCGTGTGGTCATCAATCCTATCAAGTATTAAAGAAAGAATGGGATAATGTACTTCATACTTTATATGAGGTAACGCTATGAAGAAATGTCCAATCTATAAGAAATGTGGAGGATGCAAATACCTAGATATTTCTTATGAGGAACAATTAAAGATAAAACAAGAGTTTATTAATAAACTTTATGGGAAAAAGAGAGTTAAACCAATTATAGGTATGGAGAATCCTTACCATTATCGACATAAAGTTTATGCTTCTTTTTCTATGAATCATCTTAATCAAGTTCAAGCAGGATTATTTGAAGAAGAGAGTCATCATATCATTCCTACAATATCCTGTCTAATTCAAAATGAGAAAGCGAATGAAATCATTCAAATGATTGTTGAATGGGCTAATGCTTTTCATATTCCTGCTTATGAAGAAGATGAGAAAAAGGGAATCTTAAGACATGTCTATATTCGAACATCTTATTATTTTAATGAAATATTAGTAACGATAGTTATAGGTTCAAAAGAATTACCTAAGGCGAAAGTACTTGTATCAAAACTTACGCATACTTTTCCTGAAATTAAAACCATCTTATTAAATTACAATAATCGTTCTACTAGCCAAGTATTATCTGCTAAGGAAAGAGTTCTATATGGAGAAGGAACCATTCAAGACCAATTATTAGGTAATACATTTAAAATCGGTTCTCAAAGCTTTTATCAAGTTAATCCTATCCAAACAGAAAAGCTTTATAAAAAAGCAATAGAACTCGCTAATATAACAAAGAATGATTTTGTATTAGATGCGTGTTGTGGACTAGGAACAATTTCCATTTGTGCATCGCATAATGCGAAAAATGTGATTGGTGTAGAAGTATCTAAACAAGCAATCGCACTCGCTAAACAA
>CADBUH010000105.1 GCA_902797775.1 uncultured Erysipelotrichaceae bacterium
ATCTAAGGTTACAAAGTGTAAGTCATTAGGGTCTGTATAGTTTGTGTCATTGATTGCGTTATAAAGAGATAGAGCCCATTCTTTATGACTTTCATTTCCAAAAATGAACGCAAAAAGCCTATCTTTATAATGTTTATTAATTGAATTCATTTTATCCTCCTGTTTCATACAAAGTGAAAGAAAAGATATAGGTGCACCTATACCTTCCTTCACTCATATTATTAGGAGTTAACCTTCATTCTCCCCTAAAATTTTTTATTAGTCTTCTGTTTTTATTACTTTTAATAAAATAAATCCAATAATAAACAATACTATTCCACCATATGTTAGGAGTATTTTAATGACAGTATTTATATATTCACTCTTTAAAAAGGCCCCTGATGCGATAAAAAACACACTTATTATCATTAATAATAACCCTATTATTTTATATGTCGCCTTGATGATTGTTGTTTTATTTCGACATAGTTCACTAATTGCTTGTTGGAGGCATCCCATATGCCCCTCCATTTTTCTTCATTATAATAATTTTATGTTACACTGATAAAAGAAATGGAGAAAAGGTATGTACAGAACAGAAAACTTTAAAGCAGAGAATTTTGTACCAGCTCGTTTTGAATCAAAAGGAAGTATCACTTTGCATGGAAAGAAGATTCCATATCACACCGTTAGTGAAGATAATGTCTTCTATAATAATGAAGGTAAACCAATCGCTTCGATCTTTTCTTATTCTTATTTTAGAAGTGATGTAAAAGATGTATCGAATCGTCCTGTTATCTTCGCTTATAATGGTGGTCCTGGAAGTTCTTCGATGTATGTTCACGCTGGTTTCTTAGGAACACGTAGAATTACTTATGGTGAACCAGATCGACCAACTTCATTTGGACCTTATAAAGTAATCTCAAACCCTGATTGTTTATTAGATGTCGCTGATTTAGTGTTAATTGATCCTGTTGGAACTGGTTATGGTGTATTACTTAATGAAGAAGAAGGAAAGAACTTCTTAGGTATCGAAGAAGATGCAGAAGCTCTTCTTAACTTCATTGAAGGTTGGTTAAGAAGATATAACAGGATGCTATCACCGAAGTATCTTGTAGGTGAAAGCTATGGATGTACACGTTCTGCTATCGCTGCAGGTATTGCATCGACAGGTGGAAAAGAGCGCTCCTATGCAGTAGCCTTTGATGGAATTGTCATGATTGGTAATACGGTTACTGTAGGAAAATATTTTGGTGAAAATATTCCAGTGGATTCTTCTATCTTAGGATTCCCTACTTATGCAGCAGTAAACTGGTTTCACAATAAACCATCTAAGAAATCCGTTGAACAGTTTGTAAAAGAAGCTAAGGCTTTTGCGGATAAAGAGTATCTCTTAGCACTTTATCAAGGTGAATCTTTATCCCCAAAAGAACGTGAAGAGATTATAAAAAAAGTATCTTACTATACAGGTGTATCTAAGGAATACTTAGAGAAGAATGGATTAAAGATTGATGATAATACATATCGTCAAGAAGTACTAAAGAAGAAAGGGAAAGCTGTTTCTCGCTATGATGGACGTATGACAAGACCTCTCTTAGAACCAGAAGTGGTTGAAGAAAAAGATGGCTTATGGGATGATGCAACTGCTGATCGTTATGATCCATACTTCTATGCAGCATTAACAGGAGACCTTCTACCACATCTTAATGTAAAACTTGATCGTAACTATGTGAATATGATGCATTATTATAAAACGTGGAATAAAACAGAAACCATGGGAACGACCGGTGAACAACTCCGTAACGCAATGACAAGAAGACCAGGTATGAGAACCTTCTTCGCTAATGGATGGTTTGACCTATGTACAGAAACTGGTTATGTCTATCACACTTTAGATCACGCAGGATTACCAAAAGATCGTGTATACTTCAAAGGTTATGATTCTGGTCATATGATTTATATTGGTGAAGAGAATGTACATGCATTATGTAATGACATTCGAAAATTTGTATTAGGGAAAGATCCTACTAAATAATATTAAACCCCAACACTCAAT
>CADBUH010000106.1 GCA_902797775.1 uncultured Erysipelotrichaceae bacterium
CAAACCTCAAAAGATTCATATAAACACAAAAAGAAAAGGGCTAATTCCCTTAACCTAATTACTTAGGTTTTTGGACAGCCCCTTTTTTTATTTCATTTTGATGCACTAAATAAGTATATATTTAAATATTTATATGGAGGCATTTATGAAAAAAATAGGTAAAGTATTGCTAGCGCTAATGTTAACACTAACAATGTTTTTGACCATTGTTCCTGTATTTGCGGAAGGTGAAGGAGAGAATACATTAAAGATATAAATAGTAAGTATGATATAATATTTCCTACACAAAGTGTTTTTGTTATGCACTTTGGAGGAAAAATGAACAACAACGTTAGAAAACTTACAGATGGCGCCATGATGACAGCAATTGTTGGTGTCCTATTGTTAATTAATCGGCAATTTGGAGGATTGTTTGAGGAATCTTTCCTATTCCTATTTCCTCTTCCAATGGTCTTTTATTCTGCGAAATATGGGATGAAAGATTCTTGGTTAACGTTTGTTGCGATTATATTATTAACGATTGTATTAGGTACTCCACAGACTTTATTCTATGTTGCGAGTGAATCATTGATTGGTTTAATTTATGGTAGTGGTATCTATAAAGGGAGTGATACTAGAAAGTTAGTATTATTAACGATGCTAATTAGTGTAATCGCAAATATCTTTAGTACGATTATCTATGCACAATTCTTTGGTTATAACATTGTTGAAGAGATGAAAGAGATACAGAATGTACTTGTTTCAACCTTTGAAAGTCAAGGTGTAAGTATCCCTAGTACGATTAATCTTTCTAACTTTATCTTTACAGCCTTAATTGTCGCAACCATCATGACAGGTGTTATGCAAGCATTCATTACGCATGTATTAGCGCGTATCTTACTTAAGAGAATGAATTTCAAAATTGAACCTGCTACACCTGCTTGGAAATATTTCCCACCTTTATGGAGTGGATATCTAGCTTTTGCGGGTGTATGTGCGTATTTCTATTGTGCTGCACGACCTCTACCTAATGAACTATTGAACAATGCAATGATTGGGTTAGGAATGTGTGGGGTATTATATCTTATTGTGTATGGTTATATTGCGATTATTGTTTATGCGAGATTAAATATGCCAAAATATCGTTTTTTCGCAGTATTATTCGCATTATTTCTTATAGTGAGTATGCCAATGGTGATGATTACAATCGGCTTCTTATACATCACTACTTCTTGGCATAAGAGAATGTTGGAGGATAAGCTTCATGCCGCAAAGACTGAATAAAATAAAAAGGTGGATCATTATTGTATTACTCATTCAAGTAATTGCGATATTTGTATTATGGTTCACACTTAAAACAAACATTATTATCCCAATTATTATTTTAATCATTGAGGCAGTAGCACTCTTTATTCTCTTTGATCGTTTTGATAATTACTTAGAAGAACATTTTACAAGTGTTGAACAACTTTTAAATAGTACCGCAAAAGATGCTTATCTCTTTGGGGAAATTGGAATGATTATGTATGATGATGATCATGTGATTACCTGGATGAGTGATTTATTTGAAGAAAGAGGAATCAATCGTGTTGGTAGAAAGGTTCTTGTGTGGTTACCAGAAGCGTCTGGTTTATTAAGTGGAGAAACCGATACCATCACTGTTCAACTGGATGATAAAACCTATGAAGTATTTAAGAAAGATGATGAACCAATTTTATTATTCAAAGATATTACAGAACTTCATAATTTAGAACTTGCGTATAAAGATGAAAAACCAGTTGTAGGTATGGCATCTTTAGATAACTATGAAGAAAGTACACAATATGAAGATGAAGCAGTTGTATCTGCGATTAATGTGGCAGTACGTACACCTTTAACGGAATACTGTAAAGATCATAAGATTTTAGTACGTAGAGTTAATAATTATCGTTACTTATTAATGTTGAATGAAAAAATCTTTAATGATTTAGCAGATGATCGTTTTTCGATTTTGAATACGGTTAAAAAGGCAGCTCAAAAACAAGATGTTTCTATTACTTTATCCATGGCTTTTGCGATGGGAACTAGAAATTATCAATCCTTAGATGAAATCGTTACGAAGTTAATGGATTTAGCACAAAGTAGAGGTGGAGACCAAGTAGCTGTACAACGTGCTGGTGAAGAAGTGAAATACTTTGGTGGATCTACAGAAGCGACAGAGAAGAGATCACGTGTACGTGTACGTGTTATGGCGAATACATTAAGAGAACTTATCTCTCGTAGTAGTAATGTGATTATTTGTGGTCATAAAGAAGCAGACTTTGACTGTATTGGTTCTGCTTTAGGTGTTTCTAGAATTGTAGAAGCGTTAGGAAAACCTGTATCAATTATCGCTAAAACAGGTGGTGTAGAAGAAAAACTAGCTCTTATTTTAGAAGAAAATAAAGAACAACTAAAAGAAGAAGTAAACTTTATTACAGAAAATGAAGCAGTGAATCAACTTCAAGAAAATACACTTGTGATTATGGTGGATCACCATAATATTAAACAATCCAATGGTGCGAAAATTTTAGAAGACGCAAAGAATGTGGCGATTATTGACCATCATAGAAGAAGTACAGAAATTGGTGTTCAACCAGTCTTTGTGTATATTGAAGCAGGTGCTAGTAGTGCATGTGAACTTGTGACAGAGTTATTCCCATATATGTCACATCGCTTAGAGTTAAGTGAACTAGATGCGAATATTATGTTAGCGGGTATGACAATTGATACAGCACGCTTCCGTAATCGTACGGGTGTAAGAACCTTTGATGCAGCTAGTGCATTACGTCGTATGGGAGCAGATCCTCTTGTGGTGGATGAATATCTAAAAGATTCTTACCATGAGTTTGAAGAAAAGAATAAGATTCTATCAATGGCGAAAGATTATCCAAACCATGTGGTTATTACACCAGTAAAAGATATGAAACTTACTAGAGCGATGTTATCACAAGTTGCGGATAACTTATTACAGATATCCGATGTTAATGCATCCTTTGTGATAGCGGAAACAATTGAAGGAGAATACGCAATTAGTGCACGTAGTAATGGTAAAGTGAATGTTCAAGTCATCATGGAGATGATGGGTGGTGGTGGCCATATGACAGCTGCTGCTCTACAAAGAGATAACACAACCATTGAAGCATTAGAAAAAGAATTAAAAGAAAATATTGATCAATATTTTATGGAGGTACAGCCAGATGAAAGTGATATTGAAGAGTGATGTAAAAAAAGTTGGTAAGAAGGGTGAAATCGTAGATGTATCCGATGGATACGCACGTAATTTCTTAATCGCACGTGGTTTAGCAGTACCTTCCACGGAAAAATCATTAGAGATTCTTGCGGCAGAAAAACAAGTTGAGCAAGAAGAAGATCATCGTAAAACAGTAGAAGCGGAAGCACTTAAAAAACGCTTAGAAGAGATGACATTTGATTTCCATGTGAAATCAGGTGCAGAAGGAAGAGTGTTTGGTTCTGTATCCACAAAACAAATTGTGGAAGAACTTATGAAGGCAGGTATCAAAGTAGATAAAAGAAAAATCTTAGATACAGCTCCAATTGTATCTTTAGGTGTCACAAAAGTTCGTGTGGATTTATATAAAGGTGTAATCGGTACAATTAATTGCCGGCTAATAGGGAGTGAGTAACGTATGGATATGAAAGTGTTACCTTCTGTAGTAGAAGCAGAAGAAAGTTTATTAGGAACGATGATGGTTTATCCTACGGCTGCTCGTACTGCGATTGAAGCAGGTCTAGTAGAAGAGGACTTTTATAGTGATGTAAACCGTCGTATTTTCCATGAAATGAATGAGATGTATCGTACGGGAATTGATATTGATATTACAAGTGTTATTTCACGTCTTAGAGATACAAATAACTTAGATAAAGTAGGTGGAATTGAATATCTTACTTCTTTATCAAAAGCAGCTGTCACAAGTGCGAACACAAGAGGTTATGTAACCCTCATTCAAGATAAAGCCATCATGCGTAGAATGATTGAAGCGTGTGAAGAGGTTGTGGAAGATGGATATGAAGGTCAACCAGATGCGAATGCATATCTTGATGAAGCAGAAGATAAAATCTTAAAGATTTCTCGTAATCGTCGTACTTCTGAATTTGAAACTTCTTCTGAAGTGTTCCGTAAAGTTGCGGATAAGATTCAAATTATGGCAGAAAGTAAATCTAGTTTAACTGGACTTGCGAGTGGATTTAGAGACTTTGACTATAAAACCCATGGTTTACAACGTGGGGATTTAATCATATTAGCTGCGAGACCTTCTATGGGTAAAACAGCCCTCGCATTAAACTTCGCCTTACAGGTTGCACAACATAACCGTAATGGAGGAGCTATCGCAATCTTCTCTTTAGAAATGCCTACAGAATCTTTAGGTTTACGTTTACTTAGCGCTAAGAGTCGTATTAATGCGAATAAATTAAAGATTGGTAAATTAACACAAGATGAAAAGAATCGTATGAATGAAACTTTAGTTGATTTACAAAAACTTAAATTTTATATGGATGATAAGAGTAATATCACAGTCAATGAAATCTTTAGTAAGTGTCGTCGTTTAAAGAATGATCAAGGCTTAGATTTAATCGTCATTGACTATATTCAATTAATCGCTTCTGGTGGAAAAGGACGTAATAGTTCAAGAGAACAAGAAGTATCTGAAATCTCAAGAAGTTTAAAATCATTAGCGAGAGAATTAGATGTACCGGTAATTGCCTTATCACAATTATCACGTAATGTAGAAAGTCGTGATGATAAACGTCCTCGATTAAGTGATTTACGTGAATCAGGTGCGATTGAACAAGACGCAGATATTGTTTTGATGTTGTATCGTGAATCTTACTATGATGCAAAAGCAAGAGAACTTGCAGCACAAAACAATTCAGAAGCAATTGAGGTCAATATCGCAAAACACCGTAATGGGGATACAGGCCCATTCAACTTAGCATTTGAACCTAGTACAAATGCATTCTTGAATATCGCAAGAGAAAGAGAAGAAGAGAGGAATTCGTGAAAAGAGTACTAACATTATTACTCTGTTTATGTGCATCTATTTTCATTGTGGTTTTCTTACCACGTTTTGTTTATGGAAGTGAAACCGTGGAAAAAGAAAATGTACATGATGAGAATAGTCTGATTGAACAACCTATCTTAGGTTTATCTGAAACTGCACATCAAGTCACAAAGATATACTATCGTGGAGATTTAATTGGTGTACTTAATAATCGTTCAAAATTAGATACCTTTTTAAAGAGTATGTATCAAAGTTTATACCAAGAAGATTTTCCAGATTCTTCCGTTGAATTAGATAAAGATATCTATTTAACAACCGAAGAAAGTTATTTCATCTATAAAGATGTGGATGATGAAATTATGAAATACATTGAAGAGAATCAATTCTTTTCTTTAAAGACTACAGCAGTAGAATTCTCGGATGAAAATGGTGTATATGCACGTATATATGTAAATGATATTGCACTCTATGAAAGTGCACTTCAAAAGTATTTAACATACTTTATTCCAGAAGAAGAACTTGCGCTCTTAAATAGTGGACAGAAAACACCAGAGTTAAAAACCTATGGTTCTCGTTCTGTTGGTTTATCCATTCTTCAAACAATTACGACATCTGAAGCATATGCTTCTGCAGATGAAATTATGCGAACGGAAGAAGAGATTCTTGATTACATTGAATATGGGGATAATAAAAATCGTGTTTACTATACGGTACAACAGTATGATACGGTTGCTGGTGTAGGTTCCAAAAACAATGGTTTATCCGCAACGCAAGTCATGAATATTAACCGCGATAAGATTAGTAGTGTTGATCAAGTATTGAGTGAAGGGGAACAACTTTGTGTTACTTACTTTACACCAATCATTGATATTGTGGTGAATAAAGAAAGTATGAAGAAAGAAGTAATCTATCCAAGTACAGAATATACAGAAGATGAAACGATTCGTGTAGGATCGATGAAACAGATTCAAGCTGGTGTAAATGGTAGTAAGAATACGTTATATGCAGAACGTTGGATTAATGGTGTGCTTGTGAGTGGTACTCTACAATCCAGTGTAGATACATTACAACCAGTCAATGAAATCATTGCGGTTGGTACATTAGAGATACCAGGCGTAGGTACTGGACAATATCGTTGGCCAGTTGATAACCCTCACATCTCTTGTCCATGGGGATGCTATTATGGTCACCAAGCAATCGATGTTCAAAATATGTATGATAAGTATGGCTTAATCTATGCAGCAGACCGTGGTGTCGTAGTTGAAAATGCATATCACTTTATTAGTGGTAACTATTTAGTCATTGACCATAATAATGGACAAAGAACGTATTATGGACATATGAATGTACCTAGTCCAATTGAAGAGGGCACAATCGTTGATAAGGGAGATGTGATTGGACAACTTGGTATGACGGGTTACGCAACAGGTCCTCATACACACTTCTATATTGAAGAAGAAAATGAGGATGGAATATATATTAAACTTGATCCATGTAATGGATACTTAGATTGTACGGTAATTCGATGAAATATACTTTATTTGCGAGTGGTTCGAAAGGAAATGCTTGTTTAATACAAGATGAAAATTTAAATCTCTTAGTTGATTGTGGTACTACAAAGAAATATTTATTATCTTGTTTTGAAGAAATTGGTTTTGATTATCATGAACTGGATGCGGTATTGATTACACATGATCATACCGATCACATTTCACAAATTAAACTCTTTCAAGAAAAACCAATCTATTCACCTATTGAGATTAGAGATATTGAAACAATTCAAGTAAAACAAAACCAACCCTTTCAACTGCAGCATCTAACGATTAAACCAATTGGTTTATCACATGATGCACAAAATACAACCGGATATATATTAGAAAGTTGGCAAGAGAAACTCGTATATATTACGGATACAGGATATCTTAAAGAAAGTTACTTAAAGGGTTTAAAGGATGCGGATTATATCATTTTAGAGAGTAATCATGATGTAGAGATGTTGATGAAGACAAATCGACCTTCCTTTGTGAAAAGAAGAATTCAATCGGATTCTGGCCATTTATGTAATGAAGATTGTGCACGTATCTTAAGTAAGATCGTAACAAATAAAACAAAACAAATTGTCTTAGCACATATTAGTGAAGAAGCAAACACTAGACAAAAGGCTCTAACCATTAGTGCAGACTATCTAATGGAACAATTAAAGGGTAAAATGAATAAGGATTTAATCATTTGTGCTAGTGAACAATATCATATGATTTTAGGGGGTGACAGGAATGAAAAGGTTAATATGGGTAATTATTATCGCACTATTGGCTTGGAACAGTTGGCTAACCATTAGAACCTTACCAAGCCAACAAAATGAAATAGAAGAAGATGTTTCAAATCCTGACACAATGGTTGTGAATCATACGATTAATGGATATACAACAGATATCACAGAAACAGTTGCGAAGGTTCAATCAAGAATTGTGAGTGTTTTAGTAACGATTGAAGATCGTACATCTACTGGAAGTGGTGTCATTTATCGAGCAAATGGGAATGATTGTTATATTTTGACCTCTTATAATGTGATTCAAAACGCAGATAAGGTAGAAGTACGTTTTGATAGTGGATTTAATATGGATGCGGAAGTAGTAGGAACCGATGAGAAAACAGATGTTGCCTTACTACTCGTACATCCAGAATTTCAAACAGAGCCAATTGTATTAGGGACTGCTGAAGTTGTTAAACAGGGAGAATACGTAATCGCATTAGGTGGAAGAAATCCTTCTACAGGTAGTGGAACGGTTGGCTTTGGAGTTGTTTCGTTTCCAGCCCAAGTATATAGAGAATATGCGGTAGAAGAAGTTGGTTGGATAGCGAGTACTTTATTCACCGATATCTATGCAGTAGATAGTACTTCTGGAGGACCACTTGTAAACTTAAATGGAGATATGATTGGTTTAATAACTAGACGTGCTACCACAAGTGATTCTTCTCCTCGTCTAGCGACAGCGATTTCAAGTGATGAAGTTCAAATTGTAATAGATGAATTACTTGATGGAGGAAGTGTTACACGTGGCTTTATTGGAGTCGTTGGAAGAGATGTAGAACAGATGGAACTCTATGAAAAGAGTGCTTATAACTTAATGTTAGATAACTATGATGGGGTATTAATTACACAAGTTGTAGAAGAATCGCCTGCACTTGTAGGGGGACTTCAAATAGGTGATATTATCACCCAAATCAATGATACAGAAATTCATAATTTGGCAGACTTAAGACAATTAACGTATACGATTCAAGGTGGGGATACATTAAGTGTACAAGTGAATCGTGAAGGACGAACAGAAACAGTGAGTGTAATAGCACAATGATTCGTATTATTGCGTGTGGAAGAATCAAAGATCAATGGCTAAAAGAAGGAATTGCGGAATATGAAAAGCGCATGAAAGCTTTTAATAAACTTGAACTTGTTGAAGTGATTGATGAAAAAGCTCCTGAGAAGTTATCTGAAGCACAAAAGATACAAGTAATAAACCAAGAGGGCCAACGTCTACTAAAGCATATTAAAGAAGATGAGTATGTTATCTTACTTGATTTAAAAGGGAAAGAAATGAGTTCTGAAGAACTCGCATCGAAAATAGAAACATTAGAAGTAAATGGAAAAAGTACTATTGATTTTGTGATTGGAGGTTCTTTAGGAGTAAGTGAAGACTTACGTAAAAGAAGTGACTTTCAATGGAAGTTATCAAATTGTACATTTCCACATTTACTCTGTCGATTAATTGTCCTTGAACAAGTTTATCGAGCTTTCACAATACGAAAGAATACACCTTATCATAAATAGGTTGTATTTTTTTGTACATATGATATCATATGTACAGGGAGAAACATATGAATTTTAATCAAAATAAATATATTAATGAATACAATAAAAGCACCTATAAAATGTATCAATTTCGTGTGCGTAAAGATGATAAAAAAATGGTTAAGTATCTCGATAATAAAAAAGAGAGAAATAGCTATATTCTTGCGTTAATTGAGCGAGATTTGAAAACAAGAAAAGTACTAACACTTAAGAGTATTAAACTGACGATTAAACCAATATTAAATAAATATGGCATCCATGAAATTTACTTATTTGGCTCCTATGCACGAGGTGAAGCAACCTCTCAAAGTGATATTGATATTTATTGCGAGAAGGGAAAAATTAAAACATTGATCGAGCAAGCAAAAATGATAGAGGAATTAGAAAAAGCATTAAAGAAAAAAGTAGATATTGTTTTTCAGTCTTCTATTAAAGATGAGTTTTTTGAAAAAGAAATAATGGAGGACATGATTAAATTATGTTAGATGTCAAAGATAAGGGGAGATTGTTCCAAATCATAAAGCATTGTTTAAAAATAGAAAAGAAAATGAGTGATGTCACCTTAGAGGATTTTGAAGACGATGAGGATTTAAGGGAAATTATTTGTTTCAATATATTTCAAATCGGTGAATTAGCGAAAGGTTTAACAATTGAATTAACAAAAAAATACAATGAAGTCCCATGGAAAGAAATAAAAGGGATGAGAGATGTGATTGGCCATGGTTATGGAACAATAGACGTTGAGATTGTGTATAATACCACAAAAGATAATATTTCGGTTTTAAGTAAATATTGTGAAAAGATACTAGAGGATAATGGTATTTGAAAACACTCATTTGGCTTTCACAATACGTAAGAATACACCTTATCATAAGTAGGATTAAGCCTTGATAGTTATTATTTCATAATGTATGATTAATGTAGTTAAATTTCGGAGGTAAAAGGATATGAAGCAGATTTCCGTTACAGTCGTTGATCCAGTTGGATTACATGCGCGTCCTGCAACAGTGGCGGTTAATGCGGCAAGCAAATTTAAGAGTGAAGTCAAAGTTGCGTATAAAGGTCGCCAAGTTAATATGAAATCAATTATGGGTGTAATGTCTCTAGGTATTCCAACGCAATCTGAAATCACAGTTTCCTGTGAAGGAGAAGATGAAGATGTTGCGATTAAAACTATAGAAGAGGTATTGCGCGCGCAAAAGGTAATAGCATAAAAAAATAATATCTTAGCGGAAGAATAACTCTTCCGCTTTTTAAATCAAAGGAGAGAATAATTATGAGTGCAAAAGATAATTTTTTACGTTGGCAGAATAGTGATAATTTAGATCCTTCTCTAAGAGAAGAAATGTCTCACATGAGTGAGCAAGAAATCAATGATGCATTCTATACCAATATTGAATTTGGTACAGCAGGTATGCGTGGTGTCATGGGTGCTGGTACAAATCGTATTAATATTCATACCATTCGTAAAGCGACAGCTGGATTTGCGAATTATATTTTAGAGAATGGGGAAGACGCTGTAAAACGTGGTATCGCAATTGGATATGATAACCGTCATTATTCTAAAGAGTTCGCATTTGATTCCGCAAAAGTACTCGCTTCCTATGGAATTAAAGCGTATGTGTTTGAAAGTTTAAGACCAACTCCAGAACTATCTTTTGCGACAAGATATAAGAATTGTTTTGGTGGAATTATGATTACTGCTTCTCATAATCCAAGAGAATATAATGGTTATAAACTCTATGATGAAAAAGGATGTCAACTTGTTCCAGCATTAGCAGATGCAGTTATTGCGAAAGTAAATGCGATTGAAGATGAATTAAGTGTGAAAGCAGATTTAACACCTGAACAAGAAACACTCATTGAAGTCATTGGGGAAGAAGTTGATCAAGAATACTATAAGAAAGTTAAATCCATTCAATTAAATCCAGATGTAAATAAAGATTTAATTAAGATTGTATTCTCTCCAGAACATGGAACCGCTAATATTCCTGTTCGTGAAATATTAAAGGATTGTGGATATCATGTAATTCCAGTACTTGAACAATGTGATCCAAATCCTGATTTCGCAAACACAAAGACACCAAACCCTGAACAAGAAGGTGCTTATGAACTCGCTCTTGAATACGCAAAAAGAGAAGAAGCAGATATTATCTTAGTATGTGATCCAGATGCAGATCGTATGGGTGTTGGGGTTAAACAAGGGGATGAATATCTTCTATTAACAGGAAACCAAAGTGGTGCAGTTCTTATTGAATATATTCTTTCACAATTAACTGAAAAGAAGAAAATGCCAGAAAATCCAGTGATGTTTAATACGGTTGTAACTTCTGATTTAGGTGAAAAGATTGCATCAAAATATGGGGTTGTAACAGAGAAGACATTAACAGGATTTAAATTCATTGGTGAAAAAGTAGCGAAATATGAAGTGAATCACTTAAGAAATTATGTTTTTGGATATGAAGAATCCTATGGATCTTTAATTAGTCCATTCGTACGTGATAAAGATGCTCCACAAGCTTGTCTCATGTTAGCGGAAGCTGCAAGTTATTATAAAGAGCGTGGAAAGACACTCTATGATGTATTAGAAGATTGCTATAAAGAACATGGCTTCTATACAGAGACACAAACTTCAATCACTCTAAAAGGACAAGCTGGTGCTGAAAAGATTAAAGAGATTATGGGTAATCTTAGAAGTTCACGCTTAACCTCCATCTGTGATAAGAAAGTAACTTCTTGGCAAGACTTTGATACCTTTGAAGAAGGTAATGGAACAGATATTAAACCATTAGAAGGATTCACAAAATCTAATGTCTTAAAGTATTTCTTAGAAGATGGTTCTTGGATTGCAGTTCGTCCAAGTGGTACGGAACCAAAGGTAAAAGTATATTACTGTGTAACCGGCTCTAGCCATGAAGAAGCGGATCAAAAAGCGAAAGAATATGAAACCTTTATGAAAGGCTTAATGGCGTAAGATATAAGTTAAAAAGATATAGGGATGAAATGATGGAGCTATTAAATAAAACGTGGTTAAACGTGGTTGATAGCTCTGAACCACATAAAACTATTAAATAAAACGTGGTTGAAGATCTAACTGAAAAGTTAGATCTTTTTATATGTGACAATCAACATAGAGCTCTTACGAAAACGCGCAAAATTGTGATATCCATAAGCGGATTTAATAATCGTTTTAAGATGGTTATTGATAGATTCAGCGATTGCGTTTGTGTATCGAAGACCATGTGTAGTGAAAGAGAAAGCACGAGCTATTTCTTCACGCCATTTACGATAAGTGCGTCCAACACTTTTCAGAATATCGTTTGGGCTAGATAATAAACGATTTGACATATAATCGATAAAAGCCAAGGCCTTTTTATAAGTATATTTCTGATGGTAGTGAAACAGATCTTGAAGAACATTATGAGCTTCAAGTAAATCTGGTGAAGTTTTAAGACAACGATTGATAAGTTCATCAAAATGAAAAGAATAGCCTGTTTTACGAGACGTGTAATATTTATCTGGAACATTTTCCGTTCTACATAAAAATAAAGACCAATGGGCCTTCATAAAGTTATATTCTAAAGAACCATCTTCACAATTCTTCATCGCAGAAGTTCGGATTCGATTCACAGCGTTCGTAAGCTGGGTAATAACGTGAAATAAATCGACGATATGGACAGCTTGAGAGAAGTATCGTTTTTGAATTGTACGATAACCATCGTACATATCTGAAATGAAGTATTTAACATTACTTCTTTCTTTTTCGGATATATTCGAAAAGTATTCATCTAAATATGGAAGTTGACGGTTTCTTATAATATCTACGATTTCTTTCTTATCAAAATCATAAAGAACACAACAATACTTTTGATTATATTCTTCCGCAAACTTTATCTCATCAATACACAATACCCTAGGCATTTCTCTTCTAGGAACGAATATGATTTCTTCATCAAATATTTGAAGAACTCTAGCTGTAGTTATTCCATATCGATTCGCTATTTCTGAGAAAGTAAACTTACTCGTAAAATCGTTTACTATCATTTTTCTAGTTTGAGAAGAGATTTTTGTATAGGGTTCTATTCCGTTTATTATGGGTGTAAAAGTGGTGTCACAATCCTTACATTTAAAACGCACTTTTTTAATTCTTAAAGTATCCGTAATTTGATTCGTTTCTGAGCAATTAATTTCTACAGTGTCATAATCATTAATGATTACATTGTGTTTTCCACAATAAGGACATATTCGTATGTCTGTCCTCTGTTCGACCTCGTAGATAAAACCTGTTTCTGTCTTAATTGGTTCATTCAAAAGATTCTTAAAGCAGGTTGAGTCAATCCCCAACCTTAATAATAATGTGTTAAAATCCATATTGAGCCTCCTATAGTGTTTAACAGTCTTATTATAGGGGCTCTTTTATATTGGATTCTTACAAAAACTATTAAATAAAACGTGGTTTCATTTTTTGTCGACCACGTTTAATTTAATAGAACCGAAATGATTCCCTATATCTTTTTTATTGTTTTTGCTATATTTTTAAATATTTATAGAAATATAGAGTATTAATACCTATGGAAAAAAGAAATAGTGTACAATTATGATAGGAAAATATGGGGTATATGGAGGATTTATGTTCAAAGAATCAATTATAGAGCAATTTCATCAAGGGCATTGTATTGATGCATATAAGTTATTTGGTGCTCATTTTACCTATGAAGGATGTGAAGGTGTTCGCTTTACAGTCTATGCACCACATGCTAGAAACGTATCTGTTATTGGTAGTTTCAATGAATGGGATGAAACCCAACATATAATGGAAAGAACAGGATTTACTGGAATTTGGAGTATTTTTATCCCAAATGTAAAACAATGGGATTCTTATAAATATCGTATTGAAGATCGTAATGGACATAAATTAGATAAAGCTGATCCATATGCCTTTTATAGTGAAACAAGACCAGAAACAGCTTCCAAAATTTATGACTTAAATGAAATTAAATGGTCAGATAAAACTTGGATGAATAAAAGAACCAAGAATTTTGATAAACCTGTAAGTATTTATGAAGTTTATGTGGGTGGATGGCATCGTAATGGAGAGTATCCTTATACCTATGAAATGTTAAAAGAGAACCTTATTCCTTATATCAAGGAACACGGGTTTACCCATATTGAAATGATGCCACTAAATGAATATCCATTTGATGGTTCTTGGGGTTATCAAGCAAGTGGTTATTATGCAGTAACTTCAAGGTATGGTAATCCTGCAGAATTTGCTTCCTTTGTGAATGCCTGTCATAAAGAAGGTATTGGGGTCATTATGGATATGGTTCCAGTTCACTTTGTAAAAGATGCCTTTGGGTTAAGACAATTTGATGGGGAACCATTATATGAATATAAAAAGATTTCCGATGCGGAAAGTGAATGGGGAACTTTAAATTTTGATTTATGGAATGAAGAAGTACGCTCTTTCTTAATTAGTGCTGCTAGTTTTTGGCTTGATATTTATCATATTGATGGAATTCGTATTGATGCGGTATCCAATCTTATTTATTGGGGTGGAAATCGAGACCGTGGTACAAATGAAGGTTCTTTAACCTTTATTAAACGTATGAATTATTATCTTGCACAAGAATATCCAACCGTTATGTTGATTGCGGAAGATAGTAGTGATTATCCAAAAGTTACAGAAAGTACACAAAATGGTGGACTTGGGTTTGATTATAAGTGGGATTTAGGATGGATGAATGATACCTTAAAGTATTATGCAACCGATCCAATCTATCGTATATGGGATCATAATAAGTTAACTTTCTCAATGGCTTATTTCTATTCTGAAAGATTTATGATGCCACTTAGCCATGATGAAAATGTGCATGGTAAGAAGACGGTTATTGATCGCTTATGGGGAGATTATGATACAAAATTTGCCCAAGCAAGAAACCTCTATGCCTATATGTTTGCGCATCCTGGTAAGAAGTTAAACTTTATGGGAAATGAGATTGCATCCTTTAGAGAATTTGATGAGAAGAAAGAATTAGATTGGTTCTTATTAGATTATCCTAGACATGATGCATTCTTAAGATACTTTACAGATTTAAATAAAATCTATTTAGCACATCCTTGTCTTTATCAAGATGATTATGACTATAAAGGATTTAAATGGATTGATGCGGATAATGCCCAACAATCAATCTTTAGTTTTTATCGAGAAGATGAAAAAGAAGTACTTGTATGTGTTATGAACCTTACAAGCGCTTCCTATGAAGACTTTGATTTATATGTTCCATATAAAGGAACTTATACAGAGATATTAAACTCAGAAAAGGATATCTATGATGGGTGTAATATGTGTAACTTTGAACCAGTGAAATCAAAAGCTGTAAAAGAGAAAGATGCGAAGTTTGAGAATAAAATAAATATTCGTATCGCACCTTTTGGCGCTATTTGGTTTACATGTCCAAAGAAGAAAACAAGAAAGTAATAAATGGAGAAAACAACAATGTTCAAAAGCAAACAAGATTTCAAAAAGGAGTATAGTTCACGCCTAGTATCTACTTATGGAACAACGGTAGATAAAACACATCGTATTGAAAAATATTTAGTATTAGGAGAGATGGTGCGTGACTATGCATCGGTAAACTGGAAAGATACAAAACGACAAACCAATAAACAAGATGCGAAACAAGTTTATTATTTTTCAATGGAATTCTTATTAGGAAAGAACCTCAACAACAATCTTCATAAATTAGGTATTTATGACATTGTAAAGAATGGTTTAAAAGATTTAGGAATTAGTTTAGAAGAGTTAGAAAATATTGAAAGAGATGCGGCACTTGGCAATGGTGGTTTAGGTAGACTCGCTGCTTGTTTTATGGATAGTGCAGCTACATTAGATTATCCAGTGCAAGGAAACTGTATTCGTTATCAATATGGTTTATTCCGTCAAATGATTAATGAACAAGGGGAACAAGTAGAAGTTCCTGATATGTGGCTACGTTATGGAAATCCTTGGGAAATCCGTAAAGCAAAGCATGCGGTAGATATTAAGTTTTATGGTCGTCTAGAGATGGATATGGATGATCAAGGAAATCTAAGATTCCGTCATGTAGATGCACAACATATCTTTGCGGTTCCATATGATATGCCAATGATTGGTTGTAATACAAAGACAACGAATACATTACGTCTATGGTCTGCAGAACCAGCCGATGTTTCTCCTGAAAATATGGACTATCGTAAGTATTTATCAGAAGTTAGTGAAATCTGTATGAATGTTTATCCAGATGATTCTACGGAAGAAGGAAAACTCCTTCGTCTTAAACAACAATACTTCTTTGTGGCAGCAGGTATTAATGGGATTATCCGTTATCACCTCTGCAACAATCCTTCGCTTGATAATCTTCCAGAGAAGATTGCGATTCAATTAAATGATACCCATCCTGTACTCGCAATTCCTGAATTAATGCGTGTATTAATGGATGATTATAACTATACATGGGATAAAGCACAACGTATTACGGTTGCTGTGATGTCTTATACAAACCATACGGTTATGCGTGAAGCATTAGAAACTTGGCCAATGGATTATATTCGCAAACTTCTTCCTCGTATTGCGATGATTATCGAAGAAATTGATGCACGTTTCTGTAGTTATGTAGCAGCACGTTATCCAGATAACCAAGATATGGCTAGACAAGTACGTATCATTTCCAATGGTATGGTACAGATGGCACGCTTAGCGATTGTGGGTAGTCATAGTGTGAATGGGGTAGCACAAATTCATACAGAGATTTTAAAGAGCGATGTATTCCGTGATTTCTATAAGTTATGGCCAAATCGTTTCTCCAATAAAACAAATGGAGTAACGCCACGTCGTTTCTTACTCTATAACAATCCAGAGTTGAAACAATTAATTGAAAAGACAATTGGAAAAGATTTAGAGAAGAATTTCAATCATATTTCTAAGTTATCTAAATATGTGGATGATAAGAAAGTACAGAAAGAATTCTTAAAGGTTAAACATAAGAGAAAAGAAATCTTGGTTGATTATATCAAAGAAGCAACCGGTGCACTTGTGAGTCCAGATTCCATCTTTGATGTACAAGCGAAACGTCTTCATGCGTATAAAAGACAATTATTAAATGTCTTACATATCATTTATCTCTATCAAAAGATTAAAGCGGATCCTACTTTTAAGATGACACCTAGAACCTTTATCTTTGCGGCGAAAGCAGCTTCTTCTTATGCATTTGCGAAGAAGGTTATTAAGTTAATTAACTGTGTATCAAAGGTTGTTAATAATGATCCAGATATGAAAGGTATGTTGAAGGTAGTATTCCTTCCAAACTATCGTGTATCTTTATCTGAAATTCTAATGCCAGCGAGTGATGTAAGTGAACAAATTAGTACGGCTGGAAAAGAAGCTTCTGGAACAGGAAACATGAAGTTCATGATGAATGGCGCAATCACATTAGGCACAATGGATGGTGCAAATGTAGAAATTGATGAACTTGTTGGAAGAGAGAATGATGTAATCTTTGGATTAACTGTAGAAGAGATTCCAGCCTTCAAAGAAACATATCGTGCATGGGATTACTATATGAATGATCCACGTCTTCATAAAGCATTAGATTCTTTAATTGATGGAACATGGAATGGAAATGCGGATGACTTTAGATTAATCTATGATGAATTATTATCTAAGAATGATGAATATCTTGTTCTTGCAGACTTTGATGCTTATGTAAAAGCACAAGAAGAAATTGAGAGAAGATATAACAATACAAATGAATGGGCAAAGAGTTGTCTCATCAATATTGCTAAATCTGCATACTTCTCAAGTGATCGTACAATTGAAGATTACGCAAATGAGATTTGGGATATTAAACCTCTTAAGATTTAGAAAGGAATCCTATGGCATCAATACATGCTTATTTAGACGATTATAATAAGCTCGTTGTAGAAGTAAGTAGAAAGTTTTATGGTGGATATACAAGTGGTTTCTACTTATCAAGTGAAGATGGGTTTCATTGTGATTGCCATTTAAAAGAGAGAATTGAGAAAGAAGGAGATATCGTATATATCCTTCAATTCTCAAAAGAAATACAATTTGGAAAACGATATGATCTTCATGAAGTTCATGGACTCATCGTACCTATTGAACATCGTTTTATCGTACATACAGAACGTTTCCATAAGTCTTTTACCTATACTGGAAATGATTTAGGTTCTACGTATACACCATCTAAGACATCCTTTGCGTTATGGGCTCCTACGGCTGTTGAAGTGTTGTTGTATGTGACACTGAATAAACAGATTACGATTTATCCTATGGAGCGAGACACAAAGGGTGTTTATCGTGTTGAAATAAAAGGGGATTTAAAGAACGCAACGTATTTATATCGTATTGATCGAAATGGAGAAATCGTTAAGAGTTTAGATCCTTATGCATTAAGTAGTACCGCAAATGGTAAAGAAAGCGCAGTGATTGATGAAGAAGAAATCATGGGTATTAAAGATGTTGCACCACACACAAAGATTACTAGTTATTGTGATGCGATCATTTATGAATGCAGTATTCGTGATATGACTTCGAGTGAACAAACAGGCACAAAAACACATGGGCTCTATAATTCACTTCAAGAAACCGATACAGTATTTGAAGATTTACCAACTGGTTTAGATTATTTATCTTCCTTAGGAATCACCCATGTGCAATTTCAACCTGTATTAGACTTTGCGACTATTGATGAAAACTTTCCAAAGAGAAATTATAACTGGGGATATGATCCTGCACAGATAATCTCTTTAGAAGGATCTTACGCAAGTAATCCAAATGATCCTTATACTCGAATGATGGAATTTAAAAAGTTAGTATCAACACTTCATTCGCGTGATATACGTGTCATATTGGATGTTGTGTGGAATCATATGTATAGTGCTAATGATAGTCCACTAGGGAAATGTGTTCCATATTATTATTTCCGTTATACAGATACGCAATATTTATCCAATGGTTCTTATTGTGGGAATGATATTGAATCAAGACGTCCTATGACACAACATCTTTTATTAACGGCAGTAAGAAAATTAATGACACTCTATGGAATTGATGGTTTCCGTTTTGATTTAATGGGAATCTTAGATATCACAACGATGAATCAAATTGTAGACCTCGCACATCACATCAAAAGTGACTCCCTTGTCTATGGAGAAGGATGGGATATGCCTACTGCTTTAGCAGGGAATGAAAAAACTACCATCTATAACAATAGTCGAACACCAGAGATTGCCTTCTTCAATGATACCTTCCGTGATGTCTTAAAAGGGAATACATCAGATAACGCAAAATATGATAAAGGTTTCTTAACAGGAAACTTAGAAGAAGCCTATGATGCGTATGGTGCATTAACTGCGAATAGTATTGATGCCTATTTTAAAAGGTTCTCTTCTCCTAGCCAAAGTATTAACGCAATTGAAACACATGATAATGCGACTGCTTGGGATAAGATGCATGCGTGTTGCCAAGAGGAACCACGTGAATTAAGAAGAAAACGTCAAAAGATGATGATTGCGGCTACTTTATTTGCCCAAGGTGTACCATTCCTCCATGCAGGGATGGAATATTGTGGCACCAAACATGATAATTCAAACTCCTATATGGCAGGAGATGAAATCAATGGAATGAATTGGGAAAGAAGAAAGTATAATCAAGATATTGTCCTCTACACAAAGAAATGTATCGCTTTCCGTAGATCACATCCAATCTTCCGTTTAGCGACTTCAAAAGAAGTAGAAGAATATGTCCATCTCAATATGATACATGATCATATGATTCTCTATGAATTACATAATGAGAAGGTGCATAATATCGTCGTTATAAATCCAGCATGTTACACACAGGCACTTTCTATCGAAAGTGGATGTCGAATATTGTTTGATGAAAATGGGGATTATCATGATGAGGTAATATATAATATAGATATTCCTCATTGTAGTGTAATGGTAATCGTAATAGAAAATAGGGGGTAAAAGAGGTAGTTATGAAAAAGAAATGGATCAATAAGAGTATGAAGTTCCTTTTGGCACTTTTAGTAAGTGTTTCTTTCTTTACAACCGTAAATGCTGAAGATGGGAATAAAGAATTTGAAGAATATTTAGATGGTGAATTTAAAGAAACGATGGAGAGTGATTATCTATCACTTCATTTTACTTTACGTGATTATGAATCGTATGGGATTAAAAAACCAGAATTAAATCTTGGGGATGCATCCTTACAATCTTATCAAGACGCAATTGAAGAGAATAATGCGATTCTAAAAGATTTAGAAGGGTTTGATTATAATAGTTTAAGTGAAAGACAAAAGTATGATTATGATGTCTTGAAATCTTATATTGAAAAAACAAATGGATTAAACGCATATCCAATGTTAGATTCATTGTTCAATCCTTATTCAGGAGTTCTAGATAATATCATTACGAACTTTGAAGAATTTGTATTCTATAAGAAAGAAGATATTGATGATTATATTGAATTATTAATTTCGATTCGTCCTTTCTTTGAAGAATGTCTAGAGGTTACGGAAGCACAAGTAAAAGAAGGAATCTTCTTAACGGATACACTCTTAGATGAAACAATTGATTTTATTGATGGCTTTACAAGTAAGACAACAGATAACGCAATGGTTGTATCCTTTAATGATCGAATTGATGAATTTGAAGGATTAAGTGAAGCAGAGAAGACTGCGTATAAAGAAAAGAATTTAGAAACCATTGAAAAGCATGTGATACCTGCATATCGTATGGTTGCAGATCGCTTAGAAACTTGGAGAGGTAGTAATAAATATTCAGGTGGTGTCGCAAATTATCCAAATGGAAAAGAATATTATGCGGCACTCGCAAAAGCGAAATCAAGTACAGATTTATCTGTAGAAGAACTTATAGAATTATGTGAAGACTATATTAATCAAATTATTAGTGTTTATATGGAACTTTATATGTATGATCAAAATTTAGATCGTCATCTAAGTTCCGCAACAACAGGATTAGAAACAGCAGAGGATGTATTATCTTATCTACAAAACCATCTTGAAGATTATCCTACAGGACCATATGTAACCTATAAGAGTTCTTATTTAGATCCTACGATTGCGAATGATTCCATTGTGGCATATTATATGCAACCTCCAATTGATGATATCGTAAATAACGTTATTAAAATTAATGGGGATAATATTTCAGATGAAATTGAACTCTTTGGAACCTTAGCGCATGAAGGATTCCCTGGACACTTATATCAAATTACTTGGTACTTAGATCAAAAACCACATCCAATTCGTCAAGTTACATCCAACATTGGTTATACCGAAGGATGGGCAATGTATACAGAATTTGATTCTTACGCAAAGAGTAATTTAGATCCTGTTGTGGGCTTAGCCTATGGTGTTGAAACAGGACTTGGATATGTGATGAATGCGTATTGTGATTTAGGAGTAAATGGATTAGGTTGGACTGAACAAGAACTCGCTGATAAATTAAATGCACTTGGTTTAAATGGAGAAGCTGCACAAAGTCTCTATGAGTTTGTGATTTCTAGGCCTGGTATGATTCTACCTTATGGTATTGGAATGGCTTTCCTACAAAAACAAAGAGCGAAAGCATATGCATCCTTAGAAGAAGATTTCGATATTGTTGAATTCAATGATGTCTTATTAAAGAATGGAGATCGTCCATTAGAAATCGTTGAAAAAGATGTGGATGCGTATATTCGCAGTAAAGGAAAAGACGTTGATACGGATTATGGTATTTTTGTAGAATATGAAGACTATATGACCGATCAAGTATTTGGTGAAGAATCTTCTAGTATTCCTTATGAAGGATTTAACTGGGATAGTTATACACCAGGTGGTTATACAAGAGAAAGCAAAATTCCATATTATATATTTGGAGGAATATTAGGAGTTGTCGCAATTATTGCGGCAGTCCTCTTAGCTAAGAATGCGAAAAAAGGACCGTTTGACAAGTAAATTAATTGTTTGTTTCTTATGTCTAGGTTTGATGGGGTGTCAAAAAGAAGAGGTCATTGTGGAAGCGACACCGACTCCTACTCCAGAACCCACCCCTACACCAGTCATAATTAACCACACAACATTAGAAGAATCTACATCGATGATTGTAGATTCTTTCATAAATGGGAATACCATTACGGTTTCAAATGAATACCAAGGTAATCTTGATGAAATGAAGCAATTAAAAGGTTGTATCATTACCCAAGACCAACACATCTATACAAATGAAAAAGAAGCTAGAGTTGTATTGGAATGTGAAAAAGAAAAGAAGTTTCTTAAGATTCAATATGATGAAGAATTATTACCGAAACAATTAAATCTTTATTCTTTACCTCCAACCCCAACTTTAGAAGAAACCGAAGATTATTATGAAATTGGTTTAGCAGTAGGTTTAACACCACAATTAAATGGAATCCTTACAATACCTTATAAAACAGAATATCCTTCGGTAGCGATTATTATGCCAGATGGACTCTATAATGATTTAGATGGTTCAGGAGATGATCCAACATTTCGAAAAGATTTAGCACATGCATTAGCGGAAGAAGGAATAGCGACAGTTCGTTATGATATGCGTTTAGCAGTAGAACCAAGTCTCATACAGTCTAATGATGATTATTCTTTAAATGAAATCTACTATAAAGATTTTGCGTCACTTGTGCATATGTTAGAAAGATATCCTGTAGATGCAGGAGATATTCTTTTTGTGGGACATGGACTAAGTGCGAATTTGGCGTACGCTTCCGTTTACCAACACTTTGAAATAACAGGAGGGATTGTCTTAATTGATCCTTTAGAAGAGAATGGATTAAATCTTATGGGAAAAGTGCATGGATTAAGTAACGAAGAGATTGCGCGTGTTACACAAGAACTCGAAAAAGAGGAAAAAGAAGAAACATTCTCTTATCCTCTATCTTATTTTGAAGAATGGAATCATAGTAATGGAAATCTTTATTTAGGAAGTCTTCGTCAAAGAATACTCATCTTAAAGTCACATACATTAACGTATTCGGAACGAAATGAATATCGAAATAATGGGTGGATAACGGTAAAAGGTTATCCAATCATAGGAAATACATTCCGTAGTAATGAAACCTTATATCCAACTTTACCAAGTGATATCTTTAAGTGGATAGTAGGATTAAATATTGTAAGGTAGGAAAGAGATATGATTGTAAATCATTGGACACCATGGTTAAAAAATGAATTTGAACAACCTTATTTTAAAGAGCTCGCAAAGTTTGTGCATGAAGAATATGAAACCCATACGATTTATCCACCAAAGCAGTTAGTCTTTAGTGCTTTTGAAACTTGTGATTATGGAAGTATTAAAGTAGTTATATTAGGACAAGATCCTTATCACGGAAAAGGACAAGGACATGGGATGTGTTTTTCGGTTAATCCAGGTGTAAAGATACCACCTAGTTTACAAAATATTTATAAAGAATTAAAAGAAGATGAAGGGTGTTATATTCCAAATAATGGATATTTAATGCCATGGGCAAAACAAGGTGTATTCTTATTGAATGCGGTATTAACGGTAAGAGAAAAACAACCAAATTCACATGCGGGGAAAGGATGGGAAACCTTTACAGACCATGCGATTAGTTATATTAATGAACAAGATACTCCTGTAGTGTTTATGTTGTGGGGAAATAACGCAAGAAAGAAAAGTGAATTGATTAATAGAGAGAAACATCTTGTATTAGAAACCGTACATCCTTCTCCATATAGTGCAAACAATGGATTTTTTGGATGTCATCATTTTTCAAAAGCAAATCAATTTTTAAAGGAACATGGGTTAGAACCAATCCATTGGCAAATAGAGGATCTTTAATGTTTAAAACATATCAAGAAGCAGAACAATTTGTGATAACACGTAGAAGGAGTACAAGAAAACATAGTTTCCAAGATTTTTGTGTTCTATTAGAAAGACTTGGAAATCCACAAGATTGTTTTCCTAGTGTACATGTGGCTGGAACCAATGGAAAGGGGAGCACTTCCAATTACATTTCAGATCTTTTAAGAACGAAGTATAAAAAAGTAGGTTTATTTACGTCTCCTCATTTAATGAATCATCGTGATCGTATTCGTATTAATGATGAATGGATTAAAGAAGAAGATTACTTAAAATATATAAATGAGAATTATGATTTGATCGTTGAAAATGATTTAGCGATGTTTGAGATTGTGACACTTATTTCAGCGTTATATTTTAAAGATCAAAAGGTAGATTATGCGGTTTATGAAGTAGGGATTGGAGGAAGAAAGGATCCTACCAATGCGTTACATCATCCTTCTATGACCATCATAACTTCCATTGGATATGATCATATGCAATTTCTAGGTGATACCTTAGAAGATATCGCAAGAGAAAAAGCAGGAATTATAAAAGAGGATATACCAATCGTAGTTGGGAATTTACCAGAGGTCGCATTAAAGGAAATTGAAAAGATCGCAAATGAAAAGAAGGCACCACTATATCACTCCTATTCTTATCAAGACCTTGGGGAAAGAAAAATAGAAATTGAAGATACAATTTTTACATTATCCACCTCTGCATCTTACCAAAAGAATAATGTGGCACTCGCCTTAAAAGCGGCTTCCTTATTAGGGATTGATTGTAAGAAAGAAGAAACCAAAAACGCAATCCTACATTCTCTTTGGCAAGGACGCTTTGAACAAATTAAAGAGAATGTGATTATTGATGGTGCACATAATGAAGAGGGAATCCAAGCATTAGTACATTCATTCTGTTATCTTGAAAGACCAATCGTCGTTATCTTTACCGCACTCAAAGATAAACGAGGAAAAGAGATGGCGAAGGTGTTAAGAGAACATGCGGATTACTTAATCGTTACAGAAATAGAGAATGTGCGAGCTTCTTCTGCGAATGATTTATCATGGAAAGAAGATGAAATTATTACCGATTGGAAAGAAGCTTATCAAATTGCGAAAGAATATGTAAAAGAAAAAGGAACGATCGTAATATCAGGTTCCTTATATCTTATTAGTGAAGTTAGAAGTTATTTATTAGAGGAATAGGATTCTTTTCTAGTAGAACCACGTTGGATGAGTTCTACTGGGATTTTAATATGATGTGTTTTGAGTTTTTTGTTATCAATTAAATCTAAAAGATTTTCAACAGCTAGCTCAGCCATTTTAATTGTATCTTGGTGGACGCTAGTAATAGCAGGACGATAGGTCTGCGCAAGATAACTATTATCATAACCGGTAATGCGAATATCATCGGGAACAGTTTTTCCAATTGCATTTAGTGCAAAACAAGCTCCTATAGCAAGAGTATCTGTTAAACCAACAATCCCATCTGGCAATTTATTCTTTTTCAAATATTGGCTAACTGCTTTTTCGCCATCAAAAATATTCGTAGAGTCTGCCACAATTTTTGTGGTTTTAACTTTCTTTTTATTTTCTTTAATTGCTTTTTGGAATCCTTTATAACGTGTTTTTTGGTTTGATAAAGAGATAGGAGAGTCCCACATAAGGAGAGCGATTTCTTTACAACCTTGATCTAATAATTCTTTTGTTGCAAGATAGCCACCAAGCTCATTATCTGATTCAATAGATACACAATTAGGACGTTCATCAAGTACAGGTCTATCTACATAGATGGTAGGGATAGAACTGAGAGATGAATACGCTTGTGTTCCAGACATGATAATAATGCCATCAACATTTTGCGATATTAAAGATTGAATCTGATCTTCTTCTAAAGAGGAAGATTCATTAGAGTTACAAATTAAACAAGAGTATCCTTTATCGAAAAGGTTCATCTGCAAGTTTAAAACAAAAGTAGAAAAGAATGGGTTTGTAATATCAGGAACAACAATTCCAATTACATTAGTTTTACTTGTACGTAAACCCTTAGCGCTCATATTAGGAACATAGTGTGACTTTCGAATTACATCTAAAACACGTTTCTCTGTTTCTTTTGAATAACGACCATTCTTATTAATGACACGTGAAACAGTAGCAACAGAAACCCCAGTCAATTCAGCAATTTTTTTAATATTAATAGGTTTATTAGTAGATTTTTTCATAAAACTTAATAATAGAATAACATGATTAATTGAGGTAGGCCATACAAAAAATAATGGAACTATTTATAAATATTTGATGAGCATAATTACAGTTTATAAAAAAATCAAAAAAAACATTTTTTTCTTGACAATGTGAAAGCGGTTACTTTACAATAAAGTCAGATATAGAGTAAACGTTTACTCAAATAATGTAACTTTTCCGGATTCTCGTCGTGAGACTTATTATTTTTAGAAAATGGGAAAACGTTTACTCATAATCATAAAATTTGGAGGATTTTCAAGTATGAAAAAAGTGGTTGTCTTTGGTGGGTCAAATGTGGACTTTGTGTTTAACCTTGATAAAGCACCGGAAAAAGGAGAAACCCTTAACTGTAATTCATTTAATAAATTACCTGGCGGTAAAGGTGCGAACCAAGCATTTGCGGTTCAAAAACTTGGAGGAAATTGTATTTTCCTAAGTGCTGTTGGAAGGGATGAATTAGGTGATATCGTTCTTGGAAGTGTTAAATCTACAGGAGTGGATGTTGATAACGTTCTAAAGGTAGAAAATGAATCTACTGGTATGGCTATCATTTATGTAGAAAGCGATGGAGATAATCGAATTGTTGTAAATCCAGGAGCAAATCTAAAAGCGGATAAAGCATATGTAGATAGTAAGAAAAATATTATAGAGTCTGCAGACTATGTTCTTACTCAATTTGAATTAGATATGGATGCGACAGCTGAGTTATTAGAAATCGCAAAAAAAGCAGGAAAGACAATTGTATTAAATCCTGCACCAGCTGTTACGGATGTACCTGATTCACTATATGCAGGAATTGATTACCTGACTCCAAATGAAACAGAGTTAAAGAAATTAACAGATCTTAATACAGATACAGAAGAGGAAATCGAAGAAGCTGCGAAAGTGCTTTTAGCAAAAGGAGTAAAAAATTTATTGGTTACCATTGGATCAAAAGGCGCAATGTTAATTAATGAAAATGGTACAAAAGTATATCCAGGCTTTAAAGCAGATCCAGTTGATACAACAGCCGCAGGGGATACCTTCAATGCAGGATTTATTGTAGGGCTTTCCGAAGGAATGGAAGTAGAAGAGGCAATTCGATTTGCGAATGCAGCAGCTTCTATCACAGTTACTAGAAAAGGAGCACAGCCTTCTATCCCATCACGAGAAGAAGTAAATGTGATTCTTAAATAATTAAGAAAACAAACGAGAGGAGGTGGAAAATGAAGAAGGATAGATTGCTCAACCGTGACATAATTTACGAAGTTGCAGCATTAGGCCACACAGAATATATCTGCATTGCAGATTGTGGATTGCCAATTCCAAAAGATGTACCAGTCATTGATATTTCTATTAAAGCAGGTAACCCAAAGTTCTTAGATGTATTAGATGCTGTGTGTGAAGAACTAGTAGTCGAATCAATCATTCTAGCATCAGAAATAGATGAAAAGAGTCCTGCATTAGCGGGTGAAATGAAAAAGAGATTTGGCGAAGAAGTTACTGAAAAGGTCCCTCATGAAGATTTCAAGAAATTGACACAAAAAGCAAAATGTATTATCCGTACAGGTGAGACAACATCTTATGCAAATGTCATTCTTGTAGGAGGCGTAAATTTCTAAAACAAAAAACTTTTAATTTAAATGGAGGAGAGAAAGAATGAAAAAGTTTTTAAAAGCTATGTTTGCAGGCGCATTAGCAATCAGCATGGTTGCTTGTGGCGGAAGCAACAACGGTGGTACTTCTACCACTACAACAACTGATGGTGGAAACACTAGTACAGAAACAACTACGACTGAAGGCGGTAGCGAAAAAACTAAGATTGGTTTAAGTATTGCTGGATTAACAATGCCTTATTTCGTACGTATGTATGAAGGCTTCATGGAAGCTGCTGAAGAAAAAGGCTATGAAGTTGTATTCACAGATGGTGGAACAAATGCTGAAACAACAATTAAGGGTCTAGAAGACCAATTAATCGCAGATGTTAAGGCAATCGCATTAAGTACAAACTACTCTGATGCATGCGTTGACGTATTAACTCGTGCTCATGAAGCAGGCATCCCATTATTCTATATGGGTAACCTAAACCTAATTCCTGAAATTGAAGAAATGATGACTTTCTATGAAGGAACACCTTCTCCTGATGCTGGTTATTTAGGTGGTCTATGGTTTGCTTCTTATCTTGATAGCATTAACTATCCAAAGAAAGAACTCAACACAGTAAGAGTTTCTCTCATTAGTGATGGATTAATCGACAGATGGGATGGATTTGAAAAGGCTATGAAAGAAAAAGGCTATACATTAAATCTAATCAACACTGTTGGTGACTTAACACGTGAAAACTCACTAAATGGATGTGAAGATATGTTACAAGCACATGATGATTTAGATCTATTCATGGGAACAGCTGCTACATCTGCATTAGGTGCATATGATGCTACAGTAAATGCTGGCCGTACAGAAGTTATGGTATTCGGATTCGATGGTGAAGATGAAGAAATCGAACTAATCGATGCTGATACAAACTATATCGGAACAATTTGCCAAGACCCACGTACAGAAGGTCGTGTAACTGTTGAAGCTATTGATACAGTATTAAAGGGCGGAACAGTTGAAAAAGGTTATATCGTTCCTGCATTCGTACACGGCAAAGGTGTAGGCGATGTAATGTCTGATGAAATCTTAGGAAACTAATCATCATTAGAAATTCATTAAGCTTTAGTGCTAGATACAGCTTCGGCTGTATCTAGCATCTTCTTAGAAAGGAGCGTCTCAAATGGAAGATATTCTTCGACTGAGTAAAATTAATAAATCGTTCCCCGGTGTTAAGGCATTAACGGATGTAGACTTAACCATAAAAAAAGGTGAAGTTCATGCATTGGTTGGTGAGAATGGGGCAGGGAAATCTACATTGATGAAGATCATTTCTGGTGCTTACACGAAAGATAGTGGTGAGATGTGGTTTGATGGTAAAGTGGTTGAACAAACAACACCAAAAGAATCAGAAGAAATGGGAATCTCCATCATTTACCAAGAGTTAAATTTAATTGAAAGAATCAGCGTGGCTGAGAATGTTTATATTGGTCGTTATCCATTTAAAAATGGATTATTACAATGGGGTGAAATGTATAAAAATGCGCAAGCCCTATTTGATGAATTCGATTTAAATATCGATGCAAAAGCAATTGTTCGTTCATTAACAATGGCGCAAAAACAAATGGTTGAAATTATTAAAGCAGTAAGTATTAATGCCAAAGTTATTATCATGGACGAACCTACATCATCTCTGTCATCTAAAGAAACAGAGTCATTATTTAATATTATCCGAAAGTTGAAAGCAAACGGAGTAGCCGTTGTATTTATTACACATAGATTGGATGAAATCTTTGAGATTTGTGATCGCATGACTGTATTACGTGATGGTCACTATGTCGGCGAAAGTGAAATAAAAGACATTACTAAAAATGAAATGATTACCATGATGATTGGCCGTGAATTAACACAACAATTCCCTGAGCGGTCAAGTGAAATTGGTGAAGTTGTATTTGAAGTGAAGAATATCAGCGATGGAGGGGATAAAGTTAAGGACGTTTCCTTTGGAGTTCACAAAGGAGAAGTTCTAGGAATCTATGGTCTAGTTGGTGCTGGACGTAGTGAAGCAATGCGTATGATTTTTGGGGTAGATCCTAAAGTGAGTGGTCAAGTGTTCTTAGATGGAAAAGAAATCAAGATTCATAGCCCACGTGATGCTATTAAGCATAGGATGGGATTTATCACTGAAAACAGACGTGATGAAGGGTTATTCTTAAGGTCTTCATTAAGTGCGAATGTAGTAATGGTCGCACTCAATAAGATTATGAAGAATGGACTAATCAATTATAAAAAAGAGTATGATGCAACAGATGGTTATATTAAAAAATTACGCATCATGACTCCTTCTAACCAACAGAAGGCAATGTATTTATCTGGTGGTAACCAACAAAAAGTGGTTCTTGCGAAATGGTTGTTCTCAGATTCTGACTATATCATTTTTGATGAACCAACACGTGGTATCGATGTTGGTGCACGTAGAGAAATATATCAATTAATCAACGAGTTAGTGGCAGATGGAAAAACAATTATCGTTGTCTCTTCAGATATGGAAGAGATCTTAGGTATCAGCGATAGAATTATCGTTATGCATGAAGGTACTGTGGCAGGAGAAATCAAAAAAGAAGATTTCTCTCAAAACTTAGTAACTGAATATGCTGTAGGAGAAAGGGTGGATCAAGCATGAGTGAAAAGAAGAGTAGTAAGGGCATAAAAGATATAGCCTATACATTATTGGATAAGCTTGGATCATGGTTATTAATTGTTGTTATTGCAATTATTATGACATTTTCAAGTGATAAGTTTTTGACCAGTGCAAACTTCATAAACGTTTTACGTCAAGTAGCAGTGGTACTAATTGCAGCAATTGGAATTTCCTTTGTAATTCTAGGAGGTGGCTTTGACCTTAGTACAGGTATGAATGCTACTTTTGCTGGATGTAATGCTGCACTACTAATGAAGAATTTAGGTTGGAGTGTTCCAGCTGCTATCCTTGCAGCAGTATTCATTGGTGTTGTGCTAGGAACTTTGAATGGATTGGTTGTTACGTATTTGAAAGTACCACCATTTATTGCGACATTAGGTATGCAATATATCATTCAAGGGTTAATCTTCATCACCACAAACAGTATGCCTATTAATGGTTTACCAGAAAGCTTCAATGTATTTGGTAGAGGATATGTTGGTGTCATACCAGTGCCTGTAATAATCATGCTTATCTTTGTGGCTATAGGACAAGTAATTCTAAAGTATACAAAGTTTGGACGTTCAGTAATTGCAGTTGGTGAAAATGAAACAGCTGCTAAATTATCAGGCTTAAATGTAAACATCACAAAAGTTGCAATGTATTCATTCTGTGGATTCTGTGTAGCTTGTGCAGGAATCGTATTAGCTTCACGTATGTCATCTGGTCAACCATCCTCAGGTGGTGATATGGCGTTACAAGGTATTGCAGCTGTATATATTGGTGGTACTTTCAAGGGAAGTATTATCAACACAATGGCTGGTACACTCGTTTGGGGCTTTATGAATAATGCGTTGAACTTATTAAACGTTGATGCTTATTGGCAAAAAGTTGTATTAGGAATCATCATCATTGCAGCCGTTTTATTCGATACCTTCCGTGCGAACTTAGCTGCAAAACAAAAGAAATAATTTTTGAGGGGAATAAAGTTATGACAAAGAAAAAAGCATTTATTTTCTATGGTGGCTGGGAAGGCCATGAACCAGATTTAGAGAGTGCAAGATTCAAGAGTTGGCTTGAAGAAGAAAACTATGATGTAACACGTGTTGATTCATATGAACAATGTGAAGATACCGATTACATGAGAACATTTGATCTTATTGTTCCATGTTGGACACAAGGTGATATGGAAGACCGTTATTGCTTCGGTATCACTACCGCAGTAGCAGAGGGAACTGGTATTGCAGGAGTACATGGTGGAATGTGTGATAGTTTCCGTTGGTCAGTTGAGTGGCAATTTATGACAGGAAGCCAATGGGTATCTCATCCAGGTGATATTTATAGACATCATATGTCAAAACTATCAGAGGAAAATCTTAAATTTGTTCAAGAGAATTTCCCAGAGAATAGTGAACCGGATGCATTCCAAAGAGATTATTTGGTTGAATTCAAGAAGAATCATACTTCCCCAATCATTGCGGGATTAGAAGACTTCACAGTACACACAGAACAATACTACTTACATGTTGATCCATGTATTGATGTATTAGCTACAACAAGAGTTGACTCTAAAGGTTGGCATGCGACAAACGGAATCGTTGATATGCCAATCGCTTATACAAAACATTGGGGCGAAGGTAAAGTATTCTACAGTTCATTAGGTCACAAAGATTACATTTTAGAAATTCCACAAGTTGCGACCATGACTAAACGTGGAATGTTATGGGCTACAAGATAAAAAACGCATAGGAGGTCAAAATATGACAAAGAAAAAAGCGTTTATTTTCTGGGGTGGCTGGGATGGTCATGAACCAGAACTCGTCAGTGCTCGTTTCCAAAGAATGTTAGAAGATGAAAACTTCGAAGTTGTTCGTGAAGATAATCTAGATCGTCTAGAAGATTTGGATTTCTTAAAGTCATGTGATTTAATTGTTCCAGAATGGACACAAGGTGATTTAGATGACTGGAAATGTTTCCCAGTTACAGATGCTGTGGAAAGCGGTGTTGGAATGGCAGGTTGTCATGGAGGCATGTGCGATAGTTTCCGTTGGTCAGTTGAATGGCAATTCGTAACAGGAAGCCAATGGGTATCCCATCCAGGTGATTACTATATGCACCATTGTTCAAAATTAACCGAAGAAAATCTAGATTTCTTACATAGAGAACATCCAGAGACACAAGCTCCAAATGCATTCTGGACACACTATACTGTCAATGTGAAAAGGAATTCTTCTTCACCAATTGTAAAGGGTATTCAAGACTTTGATGTTTATAGTGAACAATACTACTTACATATTGATCCAGCAATTAATGTATTAGCTACTACAAAAGTAAAATCACAAGGCCCACACGCTGCAAATGGTGAAGTGGAAATGCCTGTGGTATATACAAAACTTTGGGGAAATGGACGCATCTTCTATAACTCCCTAGGACACCATGATGATGTGTTTGATATTCCTGAAGCAGCCGAATTACAAAGACGTGGCTTCTTATGGGCTACTAGAGATTAATGAATACAATTTAGGAGGAAATTATGTTAAGAAAAGGTGTATTTGTTGAAGACTACATGAAGCTTTCTATTAGAGAGTATGATGTACCAGAGCCACAAGCTGATGAAGTAATGATTAAGACAAAGGCTTGCGGTCTATGTTGTTGGGATTCTTGGTTATTCCGTGGTGTAAACGCACCTGGACCATATCCATATGTTATTGGACATGAAGGTGTTGGAATTGTTGAAAAAGTTGGTGACATGGTTACGGATTTAAAACCTGGTGATAAAGTTGCTTGCTTAAGTGGAAACAATGAAATGATGTGTGAATATGCTACCGTAAAACGCCAAGGCTTAACAAAACTACCTGATGATACAGAAGATTGGGCTAGTGTTGTTTGGGAACCAACATGCTGTGTAACAAACCTATTAAATATTACAGATATTCATATGGGTGATGAAGTTGTATTAGTTGGTGGTGGATACATGGGCCAATTAACACTTCAAGGTTTAACAAGAGCTTCTCAAGCTGGTCGTATTACAGTATTTGAAACTCGTCCTGAAAGAATTGCGATGTGTAAAGAATATCTAAGAAGTCCAGTTGACCGCGTATTAGATCCTAATAGTGAAGAAGGAAAAGCTGCAATCCAAGATATAATTGATCGTGGTGGAGCAGATGTAGTTATTGAATTCAGTGCTTGTGATGCAGGATTCCATTTAGCAGATTCTATGACAAAACAAGCTGGTAAATTAACGATTGGTTCTTTCCATAGAAGTGATGTAACATTTAATGGTACAAAATGGCATTTAGGTGGCTTATATGTTTATAACTTAGCACCAATGAGTAATCCACACTTCAAAGAAATGGTTGAACGTACACATGCGATGATTGATCGTGGTGTATTTGAACCAGGTAAGTTTGTAACACATACAGCTTATTATGAAGATTTAGAAGCTATGGAAACCATGTTCCAAAGAGCATGTGATAAGGGAGACGTATACATTAAAGGTGTTATCCTATTCGATAAATAGCCTTAAATTATCTAAATGTTTTTAGAGTTCTTATCCCCAGACGTATTTGCCTGGGGATAAGAGTTTCTATATTATTGGAGGTTTAAAAGAATATGAGTGAAAAATTTCCAAGAACGATGGTTGGTGGAGTTAGCCTACCTCGCTTAATTATTGGTTGTAACTGGATTTCAGGTTTTAGCCATAGAGGGCCTGCACAAGACCAAGCAATACTAACTAAGCATAGTACTCCTGATTCTGTAGCAGATATTTTTGAAGTTTTCTTAAAAGAAGATATTGATGCAGTTTTAGGTTTATTTACAATTGACAAAGATCTAATTGATGCGGTCCGTATTGCAGAAGAAAGAACGGGTAAAAAGATGATTCTGATTGATGAACCTGTTCTGAATACGGATGATAACCGTTTAGCACGTCAAGAAGCAGAAGAGGAAATTAAGAAATCTGCTGAACGTGGTGCAACTTTTGTTTTACCTCTTCATTCTTGTATTGAGCGTTTATTAGACCGTAGTACAAAAACGATTAATCGTTTAGACGATTATACAAAGATGATTCGAGACAACGGAATGATACCAGGGCTATCTGCACATATGCCAGAAATGGTTCAATATGCAGATTTAAATGAATATGATGTTGAAACATATATTCAAATCTATAATGCTATGGGATTCCTCATGCAAGTAGAGATTGAAAGTGTTCATAAAACAATTATGAATGCTAAGAAACCGGTATTAACAATAAAACCAATGGCGGCTGGTAGAACAACACCATTTGTTGGCCTAAACTTCAGTTTCAATACAATTAGAGAACAAGATATGGTTTGCGTTGGATGTTATGATCCTTTAGAAGCAATTGAAGACATTGAATATGCTCGTGCTGCTATTGAAAGAAGAGCCCCAATTATTAAACCTCGTAGTTCTCCATTTGCAAGTGATGCAATAAAGGGGTCAGCAAAGGATTAAAGTAGTATGACAGATTCAAAACAAAAAATGCATTATGCATGGATTGTATTTATTTCGTGCATATTATTGAAATTAGGACTTGGCGGTGCGGTGAATAGCATCGCCGGTAATTTTGTGACACCGGTTGTAGAAGAGCTTGGATGTCAAGTTAGTCAGTTTACAATGCTTGTAAGTGTAGAAGCACTTGCGATGGCATTACTATACACAACTGCAGCGAAAATGCTTACCACAAAAAAGATAGGTATTGTGATGGGTATTGCAGCTTTAGCAGAATGTATTGGAATAGCATTAATGGCTACTTATCATGATGTTAGATTATTCTATTTATCTGGTGCAATCATAGGTATTGGTGTTGCCTTTACAGGATTTGTTGCGATTCCTATTGTTGTGAATATGTGGTTTCGTAAAAAGGCTGGTACGGTATTAGGTATTATCGTTGCAGCAGAAGGTCTCTCTGCAGTTTTATATAACTTAATAACAGGTAGTTTAATTGTTAACTTTGGCTGGAGAGCATCTTATTTAATTGTAGCGATTATATGTTTGATCTTATCTGTTCCACCAGTATTCTTATTTATTAAGAGTCCTGAAGAAGTTGGAGTTGAACCTTATGGTGCAGACTCAACAGAAAGTGAAGAAACAGTTCAAGAAGAAGTATGGGGTTTAACACGAAAGGAAGCTCTTCACAGTCCAATCCTATATATCACATGGGCTGCTTGTATGCTTTATAGTGTTGGGTGTGGTGTTCAACAATATATCGCAACCTTTGCGACAATGGAACTTGGACAAAGCATTACATTCGGTGCCAATGCTATGATGATATTCAGCATTGGACTTGTAGCAAGTAGTACAATCCTTGGATGGATTAATGATAAGTTTGGTGTAAAAGCAGGCTTACTTTGGGGTGCGTTCTTTATCACGGTAGGTTATATTGTGATGATTATGAGTATTCAAAATCCAAATTTAGTTATGCTTGCATCTGCGCTAGTAGGTCTAGGTGGTAGTATGTATACCGTACAATGTCCATTACTCGCTCGTACAGCATTAGGAAACAAAGATTATTCATCTATTTGGTCATTAATGATGACAGGAAATAGTTTGATTGGTGCTGCATCTTTTTCGAGAATAGGATTATTCTATGATATTGGAGGTACTTATCGAGGAGCGTTTATTATGGCAATCGTGCTATATATTCTTGCATTCTTTGTAGGTGCATTCGCAATTAGTTTAAGTAAGAAAACAATTCAAAAGAATTAATGATATGACCAGGACTCCTGGTCATATTCTATAATAGATAGGTATGAGGAAAGAATTATGGCAAAAAAAGTAACATTTGGGAAAGATGCACGAAGCAGTGTTTTGAAAGGTATTGATGCATTAGCGAATGCAGTAAAACCAACTCTTGGTCCAAGGGGTAGAAACGCTGCAATTGATAAAACATTTGGAACACCATGGATTACGAGTGATGGAGCAGCAATCATTAAAGAATTGCAATTAGAAGATAAGGAAGCAAATATTGGTGCAAACCTTTTAATGGAAGTAGCACGTCAAACAAATGATATGGTAGGTGATGGAAGCTCAACCGCAATTGTTTTAACACAAGAAATGATTCGCTTAGGATTAGCAGCGATTGATGCTGGTGCAAATCCTGTTATTTTAAGAGAAGGGATGAGTGCTGCAATGAAAGAAGTAGTCTCTTACTTAAAAGCACAAGCTATTCCTCTTGAATCAAAAGAGCAAGTAAATGTCATTGCGACAAAATCTAGTAACTCAGAAGAAATAGGGAGAATGCTAGAAGAAGCCTATGATAAAGCAGGAAAAGAAGGGATTATTAATTTATCAGAATCAAAACAATTACAAAGTGAAGTAGTATTTACAAAGGGTTACAGTTTTAATAAAGGTTATTATTCACCTTATTTCCTAAATAATAATGAACAAGATATTACTTTAGAAAATCCAATCATTTATTTAACAGACCAAAAAATCACTACAGTTCAAGATGTTCTTCCTGTATTAGAAGAAGGTATAAATAAAAATCTTCCTGTTTTAATCATTGCGGAAGATTTTGATGGTGAAGTAGTATCTAGTTTATTACTTAATAAGCATAAGAATGTTTTGAATGTTGTGGTTGTTAAGGCGCCAGGTTTTGGCAGTACAATGAAAAGTCAATTGGATGATTTAGCGGCTGTTACAGGTGCGACAGTTTGTTCGAAAGATTTGAATATGAATTTGTCTTCTATGCGAATGAAAGATTGTGGCAGTGCTAAGACAGTAAAAATAGAAAAAGATCGTACAATACTTCTAGAAGGAAGAGGGCAAGAAAGTGTGCTTAACGATCGAATCAATGAGTTGAAAGCACAATTAAAAACAACCTCTGGCTACGAGCACGATAAAATCCAAGAACGTATATCAATGATGCTAAATGGAATTGTAGAAATAAAAGTTGGTGCTTTAAATGATACGGAATTAAAGGAAAAGAAATTACGTATAGAAGATGCTATTAATGCAGTAGATGCGGCTAAAGAAGAAGGCTTGCTAGTAGGAGGGGGAGTTATGTATCTTCAAGCGATGAATCTTCTCACAAAAGATAATTCCTCTTTTTCAAGTGATTACTCTAAAGGTATAAGTATTATACGTGAAGCCTTAAAAAAACCATTCACCCAAATCATGGATAATGCAGGATTAAACGGGAATGATTTATTAAATGAATATAAAAAAGGATATTATTACGATGTTTTGTTAGGAAAATGGATTTCTACAAAAGATGCAGAACTTCTTGAGCCGTGTAAGATGCAAAGAGTTGCATTCGAGAGTGCAGCAAGTATTGCGATGGCCTTTCTATCGACAGAGAGTGTAATAAGCGATATATAAAATTAAAGTAGTACTTTAGAAAAAATAAAGTACTACTTTATTTTTATATGATATAATTACCTCGGAGGAAGCAAAATGTTAGAGAGAACAATAATTAAACAAATAAAAGAATCAATCAAACATTTCCCTGTAACCATTTTAAGTGGCCCAAGACAAGTTGGTAAATCAACCCTTCTTTATCAAAATATGATGAAAGAAGGATATAGTTACATAACTTTAGATGATCGAACAGATCGTATGAATGCGATGAATGATCCAAAAAGCTTCCTAGAAAGTTTATCTTATCCTGTTATTATTGATGAATGCCAAAGAGCTAAGGAATTATTTATAGAGATTGAGGCGATTGTTAATAAGATACGATTAGAGAAGGGTAGTAAAGATGCTAATGGAATGTTCATATTATCTGGATCTAGTTCAAAAGCACTATTAGAAAATGCAAAAGAAACAATGGCAGGAAGATGCAATATTTTAAGAATGAATCCATTGTCAATGAGAGAAATATTAAGTTTAGAAGAAAAGCCTTTTGAAGTTGATAAGAAAGAATCTGTAAAAAGATCGCAAGATTACACATTAAGTGATCAACAATTACTTGAGTATATTATCAAGGGATGTATGCCACAGTTTTATGATGACCCAGATACTCCTAGAAACCAGTATTTTTCTTCTTATATAGAAACATATATTAACAAAGATTTACCAGAAGCATTAGAAGTAAGAAATGAAAAGCAATTTAATGATTTTTTAACTCTGATTGCATCCAATACAGGACAAGAGTTAATCTATGACAATTATGCAAAACAAATAGGTGTAAAATCTCCAACTGTTAAACAATGGGTATCTGCATTAGAAAAAACAGGATTAATATGGTTAGCAAAATCATATAACGAACAATCCCTTGTAAAACAAATTGTTAAAAGACCTAAAATCTATTTCTTTGATACTGGAATCGCAAGCTATTTAAGTGGTATCCATGATGTACAAACATTAGAACACAGTTTTCTAAGAGGGCGCTTCATAGAAACCTGGATAGCGAATGAGATAAGAAAATCTTATACAAACTTTGGCTTAGATCAAACAATCAATTACTATAGGGATAGTTATCAAAATGAGGTTGATTTGGTAATACTAAAAGATGGCAGATTAATGCTTATTGAGTGTAAAAGTGGGAAGGATTATGACGCAAAAGATATAAGTGCTTTTTCAGCGTTAGATAATACGAAATACAATAAAGGAACAAACGCAATTTTATGTACTACAAATAAAGCCTATAGTATTAGTGAAGAAGCGATTGTTTTACCAATAAGTGCGATATAGATACGCAATTTGTGGGAGGAAGGATAGCACTTTACAATGCAAAAGTGTTTGAAATTCTAGAATCTTTTAATACATTGTCAAATTCATGTGTGTGAACTAAAATGATTGGTATGAGTTACAAAACAATTAATGGATTAATGAAACATTTACGTGGAAACAGCATTTCTATTTCTGGAAGTAAACAGAAAAAACATTTAACAAACTATGGCTATTTTCATGGATATAAAGGATATAGATTTTTTAAAAATGAAAAGAATAGAATTCCGTATACAGAGTATCGCGAAATAATGGCAACAATAGACTATGATACAAAAATTAAGGCGCTTTTTTATTCGAGAATAATGTTTATTGAAACAGCAATAAAAAATATCACAATTGAATCTCTTTTAAGGCATGCAAACACAGAAGAAATTAACGGTGTTGTTGAAAAATGCATCATGAGTTATAAAAATTGTGATCAGCACTCAACTATTGCTGAGCGTAAGAAATATGAAAAGAACAAATTAACTTTACAGAGAAATATTCAAAGATACCTTGAACGTGAATACAAAAATGATAACCATAAAATTTCTCATTATTACAATAATTATTCGGGCCACTCAAATGGCGTCCCAATCTGGGCGCTAATAGAAGTAATGACACTTGGCGATTTCGGGCATTTCCTGTCATGTCTAAAGCACGAGGTACGAGAAGATATTTCGAATAAATTATCTATTCCTGTAAATGTAGATAGTTATAGAAATCTAATTTATAAATACGTCTTTTTTCTAAAAGATTTACGCAATGCAATCGCACATAATGATGTTGTTTTTGATACAAGATTTTGTACAAGTAAACCAAATAGGGGAATGTGTCTATGTGTGGAAAATGAATTGAATATTCCAAATATCCAGTATAAATCGATAGTAGATTTTGTTGCGCTTATATGTTATTTCTTATATAGTTTCGATGTGCCTAAAAGTGAGATCAGAAGTTTTATAAACTTGTTCGAAAAATACACTAACGACTATTATAATAGTGTAGACAAAAAGGTATCAATTAGAGTCATTAATCCAAATACAGCAAAAAAAATTAATGCATTAAAGGCAAGGTTTTAAACAAATCTTGGTTTAAATATTGAATAAAAAAATATCTGTGCTAATATAATGAATGTAAATTGCGATATGTGTTTACGGATGCATATCTGGGAGTTGGGTGTTCCTGACTCCTTTTTTCTCGCCTATACCTACGATAGATAGATATTTCCCTTTACAGTAAGTAGGAGAACGTGATATATTTTTATTAGGAAATGAGTAAACGATTACTCAAACGGTGTACAAAAAGGAGGAGATTATAATGAGAGTAGGTTATACTGGCTGGACTTGGATTTCAAATGAATATGATGATTGGAATCCTATTAATGAAAGGCATAAAGAAAATTTCAAACAATTCTTACGTGAAGTATCTGATTTAGGTTATGAAACAGTAGAAAATTTTAACTGGATTGCAGATTATTACAAAGATGATATAGAAGGGTTTAAAAATGTAGTTGCAAAATATAATTTAAAGTTTGAAAACCTTTATTTCTATTTTAGTGATAATCCTGAAAAAGATTACGAAGAAGCTTTAAGATATCTTGAATTTATGAAAGCAGTAGATGCACATTTCATGAATATGCAAGGTGTAATGTGGAAGGATCAACCATTTGAACGTCCTACAGATGAAAAGACAATTTTAGCTTATGCTGAATTATCAAATAAGATTGGTAAAGCTTGTAAGGAAGCTGGAGTAAAGGCTTGTATGCATCCTCATGCAAACACACCTTTATTTAAGAAAGACCAAATTGATCTCTTTATGCAGAATACAGATCCTGAATATGTATTCCTTTGCATGGATACTGCACATACAACATTAGCAGGAATTGATGCAGTTGCATTCGCAAAAGAATATGGAAAGAGAATTGGTTATATGCATCTTAAAGATCTTGATCCAGATGAAACATTAAATCCTGAATGGCCAATGAAGAGATTCCGTCCATTAGGATATGGTTGTATCAATTTTAAAGGTATTGTAGAAGCTTTAAAAGAAAATGGTTATGATGGTATTCTCTGTGTTGAATTAGACTATCAACCAGTATGCAACTATCGTTCTGCACAAATTAGCCGTAATTATATTCATAATGTATTAGGCTTATAAAGCGAAAATATAAATAATTAACATTAAATGAACAAGTGCAAATTCTATTAAAAATTGCACTTGTTTTATTTATAATGCTTCTACAGGTGCAATTATGACAAAAAGCTTAAAGAAATCATTTTATCAAGTATCGGAAAATGTATTTAAGAAACAATTGAGGAGTATAAAGGAAAATCCTAATGCGATTAATCAAAATAAAACAAAGTATTATAAAGCACTACGCGACGCTAGAGACCTCCATGAATTTGGGCGTCTTAATCAATATATGATTGATTTTTCAAACCTATTACATACAGGGTTTCAAAGTAAGATTCAGAAATTAGAAAAGAAGAAAAAAGATATGAATGCGTATTATGAGAAATCTTATACATTCACAAAAGCAGAAAGAGAAGTTTATCGACTATTAGTA
>CADBUH010000107.1 GCA_902797775.1 uncultured Erysipelotrichaceae bacterium
TTTAAACACTCACTATCCGACAAAGTCCACAGAAGAGGAAAACGTCTCAAGGCTCTTTCACACACTTTCCGGAGTGGCAATGATAGAAGGTGCAGCCAGAATGGAGGATGGAGAATACGAGAAAACCATCTACACAAGTGTCTTTTCATCTGCGACTCAGACATATTACTATAACACTTATGAAGACCCTGAGATCAAAGCGGTTAGCCTTAAGGAATTAGAACCGAACGGTTCAAAGCAAGTATGAAAAACGCGGAATTCCGGATCGAGCTAACGTGCTGAAGCCGAATGGCAGATGGTCAATGGATTTTGTAAGCGACACAACGCGCTCAGGAGCGAGATTTCGAATCTTTGTTCTTTTGGATGAAATCACGCGGGAATGCCTGGATATAGAAATCGAAATATCTATTGGTGGGCAGCAGGTCGCACGATATTTAAACGAAGCGATCATGTTTTATGGAAAGCCAAGCGAAATTCTTTCTAACAATCAGATTTAGAAAAAGAAATTAATAAGAAATAAAGAAGTAGTGCTATTATGTGAATCTTCACTTAATAGCGCTATCTTTTTTGGAAATAGCATCTATAAATTAATTAATAGAAAGTACCTAAGTATGAATCAAGAAGAAAGAAGAAGTTATTTAATCAAATATTTAATTAATGAAAATCATGAGTATAGGGATATGGCAATTCCAAAAAGTGCTGATGAACAAAAGCAACTACTTAGAGGTCTTTTGAATATAAGAATGCCAGCCTTAGCAGACCATTCTTTTATAGAAGTACAGGATACGTATCTCAAAGAAGAATTGTGCCAAAAAGGAATTACAGATATCAATGAATTAGTACAAGTACAATCTGGAATTTATTTATGGCAAGGAGATATCACGACTTTAAGATGTGATGCGATTGTGAATGCGGCAAATTCAGGTATGACAGGATGCTATGTACCGAATCATAAATGTATTGATAATGCGATTCATACATTTTCTGGAATCCAGTTAAGATGTAAATGTGCAGAAATCATGTACGCACAAGGACATGAAGAAGAAACGGGGAAAGCCAAGATAACACCTGCATATAATCTTCCATGTAAGTATGTCATTCATACCGTTGGACCAATTGTTTATGGAGAACTCACAAAGCGTGAAGAGAATCTTTTGGTATCTTGCTATCGATCATGCTTAGAACTTGCGGATGAATATCATCTATCCTCGATTGCGTTTTGTTGTATCTCAACGGGGGAATTTCGCTTCCCTAATGAAAGAGCTGCAGAACTTGCAATAGAAACAATTAAAAAATATAAAGAAGAAACAAATTCAAAAATGGAGGTGGTTTTCAATGTATTCAAAGATACAGACTATGACATCTACCGAAGATTACTTGGATAATATCAAAAAATTAAAAGAAGCAATTGCTAAATCGGATGCAATTGTGATTGGAGCTGGTGCAGGATTATCAACGTCTGCAGGGTTTATCTATACAGGAGAAAGACTACAAAAGTATTTTGGAGATTTTGTTGCGAAATATAATATCCCAGATATGTATTCGGGAGGTTTTATGGTGATGCAACTTCCGCAAGAGATGTATTGGGCATACTGGAGCAGATATATCTATATCAATAGATATATGAATCCACCAACACCTGTTTATGAAGAACTATTTGAACTTGTAAAAGACAAAGATTATTTTGTTCTTACTACTAATGTAGATCATTGTTTCCAAAAGGCTGGTTTTGATAAAAAAAGATTATTCTATACGCAAGGGGATTATGGTTTATTTCAATGTAGTAAACCTTGCCATAATAAGACTTATGATAATGAGGATACGATAAGGAAAATGCTTCTTGCACAAGGTTTTTCATTTACAGAAGATGGAACTCTTTTCATACCAGAAGATGCAACATTAAAAATGGAAATACCATCTGAACTAATTCCTCGCTGCCCAATTTGTGGTGAACCTATGGTTATGAATCTTAGAGCGGATGATAGTTTTGTTGAAGATAATGGTTGGCATGAATCAGCAGAACGTTATCAAAACTTTTTGAGGACAAGAAAAGGAAAAAAATTATTATTAGAACTTGGTGTTGGATATAACACACCAGTTATTATCAAATATCCATTTTGGCAAATGACAGTCAAGAATCCAGATGTAACTTATGCGTGTATTAATTATGGCGATACCTATGCTCCAGAAGAGATTAAAGAGAAATCAATATTAATAAATAATGATATTGGTGAAATTATAAAAGAATTAAATCGATTAAGAAACGAGTGATTCTATGATTTTAAATACAGGTAATCGTACAGATATTCCCGCATTTTATAGTGAATGGTTCATGAATCGAATTCATGAAGGTTTTGTAATGGTGAGAAATCCATATTATCCTACCCAAATTATTAAATATTCATTAGATCCAAAGGTCATTGATTGTTTAATCTTTTGTACGAAAAATCCTACACCAATGATTGAACATTTAAATGAATTAAATGATTTTAATCAATTATGGTTCGTAACGATTACTCCTTATGCAAGTGATATTGAACCAAATGTCATTAATAAATATGATGTGATTGAAGCTACGAAACAATTGTCCAAACATTTAGGTAAGAATTGTGTTGAATGGCGCTATGATCCGATTTTTATTAATGAAAGATATACAAAGGAATATCATAAAAGAGCTTTTCATAAGATTGCTAGAGAATTATCCGGTTATATAAGTGAAGTGGTTATTAGTTTTATTGATTTATATCCTAAGACGATTAAAAACTTTCCTGAAGTAAAAGCAGTATCAAAAGAAGATCAAGAGGAATTATCAATAGAGTTTTCTAAAATAGCACAAGCGTATGATTTTAAAATGCGAACATGTTTAGAAGATAGTAGTTTATCTAAATATGGTATCAACACAAATGGATGTATGACGCAAGATGTGATAGAAAGGGCAATTGGAAAATCACTTAAGATTAAAAAGAATATCCAAACTAGACAAGGTTGTAAGTGTTTATTAGGTAATGATATTGGTGTATATAATACTTGTGGACATTTATGTAAGTATTGTTATGCGAACTTTAGTAAAGAATTAGTTATTAAAAATATGAAAAATCATAATCCAATGAGTCCTTTGTTGATTGGAGATATTCAAAAAGAAGATATCATCAAAGAATCGAAACAAGAATCTTGGTTGATAGAATAGTGACAATGAAGTGATGACTACAGGAGTTCGTATAGCGAAGTATATGGGTAGCAAGTAAGTGATTAAGGTTTTATTCGTTTGCCACGAAATAAATTTCGATTTTAAAATTATACAGATTGTATACGAATGAGACATTTGCACGATAACGAAAGCAAGGATTCTATTCGTCCTTGCTTTTAAAAATGCTATTCAAGAATAATTGCTTGACAACTATATCGTGTTCCGATATATTATATATCGAGGAACGATATAACGAGGAACGATAAAGGGAGATACTTATGCAAGAAAATATTGTATTAACTGAGGCTACATATTATATCTTGCTTGCACTATATAATCCACAGCATGGATATGGGATGATGCAAGAAGTAGAAAAAATGTCTAATGGAAGAGTTAGACTTGCAGCAGGCACATTATATGGAGTCTTATCTAGTATGGTGGATAAA
>CADBUH010000108.1 GCA_902797775.1 uncultured Erysipelotrichaceae bacterium
TAATACATCATGAACCGCCTTAATATAAAGCATTAATAAAGAAGACTGAAAAATCTTATAGGTTCCTTTATCACGAATATCCGATAACTCTACTTCCGTATCTTCTTCGATCAAATAGTTTAATCTTTTAAATTCATGATGAATTAAACATGCGATTATTTCATAAGGAAGTTCAGGTTGAAGTTCTTCTACAATCTCTTCAACTGTAATCGGTTTATCCGATTCGAATTCTCTTTGTCCTTCTTTCCATTTCACTACTATTTTCATAACTCACCTACTCTTTAAGTATTGTTGAACGGCTTCCATTTCTTCTGTTGTGATATGACAATATCCATTTGGATTCTTGATTAAATAATCTTGATGGTATTCTTCTGCATCATAGAAGTTCTTTAATTTAGATAATTCTACTTCAAATGCGAAATGTTTTTCTTTTTCTTCATCAAACTTCGTTTGTAGGATTTCAAGATCTTCCTCATTTGTATAATAAACACCGGTTTGGTATTGCGACCCTATATCATTTCCTTGTCGATTCTTTACAGTTGGGTTAATGCATAAAAAATAGATATCTAAAAGTTCATTCAACGATATCATTGTATCATCATAAAGCACTTTAACGGTTTCTCTAAATCCTGTTGTATCTGTACATACTTCTTCATACGTTGGATTCTCTGTATTTCCATTCGCATAACCTACGGTTGTATCTAGAATTCCTGGTACGATTTGGAAAACTTTTTCCATTCCCCAGAAACATCCACCCGCAAAATAAATTGTTTTTTCCATAATACACCCCTTGTCTATATTATAACTGCCTTTAGAATGCTATAATACCATTTTGAAAGAGGTATCTATGAAACGAATCGTTACGATGCAAGATATATCAGGTGTAGGTAAATGTTCTTTAACGGTTGCCTTGCCTTTAATTTCCGCTATGGGAATAGAAACAAGTGTTATTCCAACAGCAGTTTTAAGTACCCATACAATGTTTCAAGGTTTTACATTTCATGATTTAACTTCAGAAATTAAACCCATTATGGAACATTGGAAAAAAGAAGGATTTCACTTCGATGGAATCTATACAGGGTATTTAGGTTCTTTTGAACAATTAGACCTAGCGAAAGAGCTCATCGCTACATTTAATGATAAAGGTTGTGCACTTGTGGATCCTTGTATGGCAGATGATGGTGTTCTTTATACAGGTTTTACAACGGAATTCGCTCGAGCGATGGCTTCCTTATGTGCGAAAGCAGATATCATTTGTCCAAACTTAACCGAAGCCTCCTTCTTATTAGGAGAGGCTTATCCTGGAAACAATTATGATGAAGCATATATTCAAGAAACCTTAAAGAAATTATGTGGATTAGGTTGTAAAGTGGCAGTTCTAACAGGTATATCCTTTGAAGAAGGAAAACTTGGTGTATATGCGTATGATTCCATTCATAATCAATGGTACCAATACTATCGTGAAGAATTACCACAACGTTTCCATGGAACCGGAGACACATGGGCTTCTACCTTCTTTGGTTCCTTAGTCAATGAAAAAGGAATTGAGCGTTCCCTCCAAATCGCAACCGACTTTGTGGTTGAATGTATTCGTTTAACACTCGAAGAAGAGAATCATATCAACTACGGTGTTAACTTTGAACTCGCAATTCCTTATTTATTAAAATTGTTATAGTTGGATGGATTCTAAGATAGGAAGTAAACGTTTCAATACTTCCATATATCCATTCGCATACATATGTACTCCATCTACGGTGAACGCTTCTATCTGTTCACCGTTTTTATCTCTTAATCCTTCATTCACATCGATATAGTGTAAATCATTTTCCTTCGCAATTCGTTGTACTACCTTTTCATTTGCTTCATCAATTCGTTTATTTGTACGATAACGAATTGGAGTTGTTTTCTGTTGAAGGATTTCTTCTTTCACTGGGTAATAAGCCATTAAATAGATGGTTGTTTCTGGAAGTTTATCTTTAATGATTGAAATAATCTTTGAAAAGTTTTGATATAGTCCATCTATATCATACGTTTCCCCATTTAAATCATTCGTTCCAATATTTAAGAATAATACCTTTGGTTCTAAATCTAAGATACAAGGTTCAATATTCTCTAGTAGTTCAATCGTTGTGAATCCACTAACACCACGGTTATATACCTTATAAGGTAATTCATAATTTAATAGTAATTCATTGATTGGAAATTGTTCCATAAGACTAGACCCCGCAAATAATACTTGGCCTTTTTCAATGAACTCGTTTAAACGCTTATAGCGTTCAACACGATCGATTTTCATCTCTTGAACTTGTTCTGGTGTAAATACTGTCATTTTAAGATTCCTCTTTTAATACTTTCTCTAGATATTCTTCTACATTGGTAGTTATTTCTTTTGCGTATGATTTAACACTATCTTTCGCTTTTTCCATTGCGAATGAATATTGTACTGTTTCTAACATCTCAATATCATTTTCATTATCCCCAAAAGCCATTGTTTCTTCTTTTGGAATATTAAGATGGTTCATAAGTTTTAATAAAGCAGAGCCTTTATTAATCCCTTTTGGATTTATATCAAACCAAACATTTCCACTTGTATGGATAGTTAGATCTTCTCCATATTTTTCTCTCCAATAGGAAATATCTTTCACACCATCTTTTTGATAGATTGCTAATTTGAAATAAGGTTCTGGAATATTTAATAAATCTTCCACAAGTGTTACATCATTCTTAACCACATCTTTCATATGATGATAATAAGCTTTTGTTTTTGGTTTTAAATAAGAAGTATTCTTCCCTGATACAAGTGCTTCACATTCATCATGGTTTTCGATATCTAGAATGACTTGTTTCGCTAACTGTTCATCCATAGGTTGAAAACTTAATTCTTGATTTTGGTAATACAGTAGGCAACCATTTTCACATATGTAACCTATTTCATCTTTAATAGGAGAAAACATATTGCGTACATTTGGATATTGTCTTCCTGTCGCTACCACAAAAAGAATTCCTTTTTCATATAACTGATGGATTAGTTCAATTGCGCGTGAACTAGGTGCTTGGCTTCCATTTAATAGAAGTGTTCCATCTAAATCACTCGCAATTAGTTTTATCATATTCATTAATGTTTTTTACCAAATCGTTCTAATAGACGTGCAGTTGCATCTTCCATCGTAACTGGTTCATTCTTCTTTGGCTGAGCCTTACGATTCTTCTTTTGATTACCACGGTTTTGATGCCACATCGCATCTCTTTTTTCAATATCACTTAAAGGAAGTAAGGATAATTGAACTTTTCCTTTTCCTTCATCAATTCCTGCAACATATACCTTCACAATATCTCCTACCGATACTACTTCAGAAGGATGTGAAATACGATTCATAGACATCTTTGATACATGTACAAGACCATCTTCATGTAAGCCAATATCCACAAAGGCTCCAAAATCGACAACATTACGAACTGTTCCAGATAGTTGGTCTCCAACATGTAAATCAGAGATTTCTAATACATCACTCTTTAGTAATGCACCTTCAAATTGATCACGATAATCACGTAATGGTTGACGAATTGCTTCTTCAATATCATTTAAGGTATAGGTATCAATTCCTAATCCACTTACTCTATCTTCTGGGAATTCTGCTTCCGCTACACCAAGCTTTGTAATACCACAAGCTTCCATTAATTTCTTAGCTGCTTCATAACTTTCTGGGTGAATGGATGTTTCATCTAATGGTTCATCCCCTCCAACAATTCGTAAGAATCCTGCACATTGTTGGAATGTTTTATCGCCTAATTTCTTAACGAGTTTTAATTGTTCACGGTTTGTGAATCTTCCATTTGTATTACGATAATTCACAATCTCTTTTGCGGTTGCACTATTTAAACCAGAGATATGTGTTAATAGTTCAATCGAAGCTGTATTTAAATCTGCACCTGTTCTATTAACACATTTCATGATTGCTTCATCAAGTCTTTCGGTTAGTGCTTTTTGTGGAAGGTCATGTTGGTATTGACCTACACCAATGGATTTCGGATCAATCTTTATTAATTCTGCAAGAGGATCTAATAATCTTCTACCAATGGATACCGCACTTCTTTCTTCGACATGTAAATCCGGGAATTCTGCACGAGCAATTTCACCTGCTGAATATACAGAAGCACCTGCTTCAGAAACAATTGCGTAACTAACATCTAAGTTATTCTCTTTAATAACATCTGCCACAAAACGTTCACTTTCTCTTGAAGCAGTTCCATTTCCAATCGCAATGATTTGTACATGGTATTCTTTGATTAAATCTAAGAGTTTCGCTTTAGAACCTTCAATATTATTTACTGGTTCATGTGGGAATATCTTATCTATATGTAACATCTTTCCTGTTTCATCTAATACAGCTAACTTACAACCTGTTCTAAAGGCAGGGTCAAATCCTAAGACGACTCTTCCCTTTAGAGGTGGTTGGAGTAATAACTTTTCAAGGTTCATTGAGAATATTTCAATGGAAGATGTTTGTGCACGATCACTTAAATCACTACGTATTTCGTTTTCAATAGATGGAAAGAGTAAACGATGGCAACCATCATCTACTGCTTCTCTAATTTCATTCTCTACAATTGTTTTACTACCCTTTAAGAATTCATTGCATGCTTCATCTACGAGATGCGCATCATCATAACTAAAGGTAACTGTAATGACCTTTTCTTTTTCAGCACGGTCAATCGCCATGATTCTATGATTTGCGATTTGTGTGACCTTTTCACTACGGTCATAATACATTTCATAGACTTTCTTTTCATCTTGATGATCTTTCTTTTCTTTTGTGACAAGAACTCCAGTTGATTCAATAATCTCTTTAAATTTCCATCTTAGTTGTGCATTATCTGATGCATTCTCTGCGATGATATCTTTCGCACCTTGGATTGCATCTTCAACACTTGTCACATTCTCATTCAGATACTTCGAAGCCTCTTCTTGTAAGTTTCCTTCTTCAGGTAAACCTAACATCCAATCTGCTAGAGGTTGTAGGCCATTCTTAATTGCGACACCTGCACGTGTTTTCTTCTTTTGTTTATATGGACGATATAAGTCTTCAACTTGCGATAATTTTGTACAAGCATTAATCTCATTCGTAATTTCATCAGTTAACTTTCCTTGTTCCGCAATGAGTTTTAAAACTGCTTCTTTACGTTCTGCTAAGTTAACTTCATATTGGTATTGTTTTTCGATATATAGGATTTGTTCTTCATCTAGTCCACGAGTAGCTTCTTTTCTATAACGCGCAATAAAAGGAACCGTATTCCCTTCTTCTAATAAACTAAGTGTGTTCGTTACTTGATCCACACCAACTTTTAATTTCTTGGCAATTGCGCTAATAATACTTTCGTTCATACATCTTTTCTCCTTAGTTCTATCATCTTATCAAATCTTTCAAAAAGGTTTAGTCTTGACTTAGTTATTTGTTGTGGTTACCATTTTCTTCCATTTACCACTAATTAGATATATTGTACCAATTACAAAGGGAATTAACCCTGATATTGCATTTCCATACCACCATCCCATGATTCCTTTCTTAAGGATTACTCCTAAGAAATACGCAAATCCAATCCGACTAACAATCCCATCTAATAAGGCAACTGCTAAATTCAATTTTGAATTACCTGACCCATTGATAAGGGCAAAGTTAGCAGGTCTTGTAAGAGATCCTGCGTATTGTACAAGCGCAACAGGAATATAACTTAGAGCTAACGTTAATACTGCTTTATCTTTTGTGAATAATCCAAATAACCATTCCGGTTTAAATATCGTAATTAAACACATCATAATCGTTGGAGGAATCAGAACTCCATAACAAGTTCCTACTACTTTTGTGACACGTTTTGTTTTTCCTGCTCCTAGACACTGTGATACCATAGCTCCACCTGCACTTGATAAAGCTTGAGAGATGATATTAATAATACTTTCGATTTTCTTCCCTACCCCCGTAACTGCGACAGCTGCGACACCATAGGTATTAATAAACGCATTCACAAAGATCATAGAAAAATGGATTGCAGCAGATTGTATCATCATCGGTATTCCTAAAGACATAAGTGGATTAAATACCTCTTCATAGATTCGAAAATTCTTTAATTTAAATTCAAAATGAAACTGCGATGCATTGCGAATTAGAATCCTTAACGCAAATAAAAAACTAATTCCTTGGCCTATGATTGTACCAAGAGCTGCCCCAAAGGGACCCATCCCCATATTCGCCACAAAGATAAAATCTAGAATAATATTTATAATTGACGCAATCGCTATAAATATAAATGGATGTCTTGAATCTCCCATTCCACGCAAAATAGCACTCACTAGGTTATAACCATAGATAAAAACTAATCCACAAATACAAGTTACTAAATAATCTCTTGTCATATCCCATGCCTCAATCGGTGTATTAATCCAACTAAGCATTTGTTTATGTAGGATAAGGCATATAAGGGTTAATAAGAATGCAGCGGATAATAATAACGTAAATAAAGTTCCAATGGTTTTTCCAACCAACTCATATCTTTTTTCCCCTACATAACGAGAGATGCGAATTTGTCCTGCATTCGCCATACCCATCGCTATAAAGGTTAATAATTGTAAGAGTTCTCCACCTATGGATACAGCCGCTAATCCTTCCGATCCAACGTATCTACCCACAATTACCATATCTACCATGTTATAAAGGGTTTGCAATAAACCAGATAAAAATAATGGCATCGCAAATCCCAATAATGTGAGTGGTACATTTCCTGTGGTTAAATCTCGAATTAAACGTTCTTTCTTAATGGTCATAGAATAGAGAGATTATAACATAATAAAAACCGATCGTATTATCGATCGGTTTTCCTCATTTACTTATTGGAATGGGAAGTATTTAAATTCTTTATCTTCCTCTAATAATTCCTTTTTAATCTTTTCTACAATACCATTCGCATCTAATTTATATTTAGCCATTAATTCTTTAGCTGGTCCACTTTCAGCATAGGTATCTTTGATACCAATACGTACAATCTTACGAGGACACTTTTCACCAGCGATTTCAGAAATTAATCCACCTAGACCACCAATGATATTATGTTCTTCTGCAGTGAAGATAACATTGTGTTCTTCAAGAACTTTAACAATTCCTTTTTTATCACAAGGTTTAATTGCACATACATCTACAACTGTTAAATCAACACCTTCATTTTTTAACATTTCTGCAGCTTTAAGTGTTTCTTGAACCATAACACCACATGCGAATACTGCAATCTTCTTACCTTCACGTAATACATTAACCTTTGTTACATCAACTTCTTTTCCTGCATATACATCATCTACTGCAGCTCTACCAAGTCTTACATAGCAAGGTTTATCTGTACCCGCAACATAATCAATAACGGCTTTGGTTTGTGTTTCATCACATGGTACATATACTTCCATACCTGGAATAACACGCATTAATGCGATATCTTCAATTGCTTGGTGAGATACACCATCTTCACCTACTGTAATACCAGCATGTGTCGCACATACTTTTACATTGAGATGAGGATACGCAACGGAGTTACGAATTTGTTCCCAAGCACGTCCAGCAGAGAACATTGCGAATGTAGATGCAAATGGAATGAATCCACTTGCTGCAAGTCCTGCTGCATGTCCAATCATATCTGCTTCTGCAATACCCATATCGAAGAATCTTTCTGGGCATACTTTCTTTGCTTCACTTGTCTTTGTTGCACCAGCTAAGTCTGCATCTAATACAACAATCTTATCGTTTTCTTGTACGAGTTTCGCTAACTCTTCACCATATGCTTCTCTAGTTGCCTTTGCCATATTATTCAGCCTCCAATTCTGCAAGTGCTTTCTCTAATTGTTCCGCATTAGGAGCCTTCCCATGCCATCCAGCTTCATTTTCCATAAAGGATACACCTTTACCTTTTACAGTTTTTGCAACAATCGCTGTAGGTTGTCCTTTAATCGTCTTAGCTTCTTCTAATGCATTACGAATTTCTTCTAAATTATGTCCATCTATATTAATTACATGCCATCCAAATGCTTTAAACTTTTCATCGAGAGGTTCTGGTCCAATAACATCTTTTGTGAAACCATCAATTTGTAATCCATTCACATCTACAATCGCACATAAGTTATCACTCTTATAGTGTGCTGCAGCCATCGCTGCTTCCCAGATTTCACCCTCTTCACATTCACCATCACCTAGTAATGCATATACACGGTGTTCATTGCCTGCAAGTTTATTCGCAATTGCCATACCATTAGCAGCTGCTAAACCTTGTCCTAAAGAACCTGTAGACATATCCACACCATCCACATAGTTCATGTTTGGATGACCTTGTAAGTTAGAATCTATCTTACGGAATGTCATTAATTCACTTTCATCTAATAAGCCTTTTTCTGCTAGTACTGCATAAAGTAATGGTGAAGTATGACCTTTACTTAATACAAAGCGATCACGATCAATACCCTTTACATTGTCTTTATTAATGTCCATGATTTCAAAATAAAGGACTGTTAATAAATCTGCAGCGCCTAGGGATCCACCAGTATGACCGGAATTCGCATTCGCAATCATCTTTAGGATATTCTTTCGAACATTTTTCGCATGTTCTTTTAGTTGTTGAATCTCCATATTCGCATCCTCCTATTATATTGTTATGGAAGTTTCAAAA
>CADBUH010000109.1 GCA_902797775.1 uncultured Erysipelotrichaceae bacterium
TAGTAAGGAACCTTCGTTACAGAAAGTGTAGAACCTTCTGGGAATACTCCTGCTTCAGCCGAAACAGTTATCTCTACATCATCCACTACTTTCTTTTGTTCAAAAGGTACACCAACCACTTCAACAGTAGGTTCTTCCGTAGGTTCTGGTGTTTCAATCACTTCTGGTGTTTCTGTAGGAAGTGGAGTTTCAACAGGTACTTCGGTTGGAGTAGGTGTAGGTACTTCTGTTTCTACAGGTACTTCGGTAGGTTCTGGAGTAACTTCTGGAGTTTCTTCAGGAATGACTTCTGTTGTCTCTTGTGGTACTTCCTCTTCCCCTTCTGCAGACACAAAAAGAGCGCCATCACTTAGAACGTTCGAGAATGTTAAAAGAAATGACAATAATAGTATATTTAATTTATATAAATAAGTTGTTTTGAACTCTTTGTTGTTTCTCATATGTTTCGTACAATTCTCGATTTTGTATAGCAAAATGAAAATTGCTAAGACTATTATTACACTTCATTATTCTTCATGCAAGCAATTTGCCTATTTAATTTTATATAGGAATCTACTACAATTATCTTAACAATCATGAAAGAAAAACTATTAGATATTCATTGTACGAAATGTGGTGCACCAGCTACTTTTGATATCCCATCTCAAAACTACTTGTGTACGTTTTGTGATGGTGTTGTAGGAATTGATGAAGCGATCAAAGAAAGCGAAGGATATCGTTCTCTTCAACATGAAAAACTAAAAGATGAAATCAAACAATTTAAGTTATTGAAGACATCTTGTACCGGATGTGGATCTGAGATCCTCTTCCAAGAAGATGAACCTCTTTCTAGTTGTGCATTCTGTGGAAGAAGTTTAGTAAGAAGTGCTTATCTAGAATTTGAAGAATTCCCAGAAAGTATTATCCCTTTCGCAATCACGAAAGAAGAAGCGAAAGATTTACTTAAGAAGTGGTGTGAAACCAATTCTTCTAAACAAGAAGCGAAACATCTATTACCACTCATAGATTCTCTTCAAGCTTTCTATCTTCCATATGAACTGCTCCATGGACCAGTTCACATGGAAGTCTCTAGAATGACGGGTAGTAAAGACTATCCTTGTGAAGGTTTCTTAACCAATACGTTTGTGAACCGTTCCAAACAATTAGATAATCTCTTACTGGATGGGATGGAACCATTTGATACCGATTATCTAGTACCCTTTGATTTTAGTTATATAGCAGGTCACGGAGTTAAGATATCAGATATCTCAGAAGTGGATTTAGAAAAGCGTGTGAAAGAAGAAACTAGAAGTGTTTATAAACCTTTTGTCCAAAAGACTTTAGAGACAAAAGCCGTTAGTATTCAAGTGAATTCCAATTCTTTAATTCGTTTACCAATCTTAATGCCTGTATATTATATTGCGAAAGATAATACAATGGCTGCCATCAATGGACAGACTGGAAAAATCAGTGTACGTGGAGAGAAAGAATCCCATTATTATTTCTTACCTTGGTGGTTAAAAGCGATATTATATACCCTGTTATTTAGTGTTATTGTCTTTATAGGATTCCATTTATTTGGTGTGGATCTTATCACGAATTCCTTACTAACTGGTTTATTAGCTTTCTTCTATATCATTGTTACACTTTGTGCTTATAGTGATACCACAAGAAATGAATTCGCTGTTGTCTCTGGTAGAGAGATCTTCACCAGTGGTGAAGATACCTTCTATCGAGAGAATGGAAAACTCTTAATGCGTAAAGAGATCTTAGAACGTAAGGTTGATGAACCTATGTTTTTTGAAAAGATTAAAGGTAAGAATTTACCTGTTATACTTCGCTTTACGACTCCTTTAAGAATCTTAAAGGTAGTCTTATTAATGTTTATCTGTTTATTCTTACCTGTTATTTTAGCTTTATTTGTGAATGGGTTTAACTTTTCTAAGATTAATCTAGGAGGTTCTGCAGTATGGTTCTGTATTGCAGTACCGATTATTCCAATTTATTTATTGATGTATGGATTAGTCCATTTCTATAATCATCCATGGATTTATTATGAAGAGAATGGAAGAATAAAAAGATATAGAGAAAAAAGGAAGCTTACACTTCCAAAAGGATTCTTTAAAGATGTCCTACGTGCTTTATTTATACCACCAATGAGTTTAGCTGTTTGGTTTATCATATTTAGTTTTATAACTATTGTTTATTTAACTGCAGGATATTGATGTCGGAAATAATGTCGGAGAAAATGTCGGAAATAATGTATAATAGTTATAGAGGAATGAGTAACTATGGAACATTATGAACCCCCTTTTACTATAAATGAAGATATTATTAATCTTACCGCTGAAATCGCAGAATTGAGTGGTATTCTTTCTATTTCTGATACACTCTCATCTAATCCTGTATTAAGAAGAGAAAATCGTATTCGAACAATTCATTCTTCCTTAGCCATTGAAAATAATACTTTATCTATAGACCAAGTTACCGCAGTCATTGGTGGAAAACGAGTTCTTGCTCCACCCGATGATATTAAAGAAGTTCAAAATGCATATGAAATCTATAATCAAATGGATCGACTTAACCCTTATTCTCTTGATGATTTATTATATGCCCACCGAATTATGACACAAGACTTAATTAAGGAATCTGGCCGTTTTCGAAGTGGTAATGCGGGTGTCTATGCTGGTCAATCTCTTATTCACGCGGGAACTCCAGCAGCTTATGTTCCTTCTGTAATGCATGACTTATTCGATTGGCTTAAGAATAGTTCCCTACATCCACTTATAAAGTCTTGTATCTTCCATTATGAGTTTGAATATATTCATCCATTCGCAGATGGAAATGGAAGAACAGGTAGACTATGGCATACATTAATTCTCTCAAAGTGGAAGCCATTCTTTTCTTGGGTTCCAATTGAAACCCTCATACATGATCACCAAGAGGATTATTATAAAGCACTTAATGAATCAAACAATCGAACCGATAGTGCACCTTTTGTTAATCTAATGTTAGAACTTATTAAACAAATATTACTTGAAATTCAAAACACATCCAATGTATCCATTGAATCTTTATCTGATAAAGTATTACTTATCATAAAAACACATCCTACTTATAGCGCAAATAAAATAGCTTCAATGCTTGGTATCTCTAATCGTCAGGTTGAACGTATAATTAAAAAACTCCGTGAATCTGGAGTTCTTATTCGCCATGGCGCTACAAAAGGTGGTTATTGGGAAGTTATTTAGTCCTTTTTAAGTACCACTTCATTTAATATAATTGAAATCTTTATCAGTGACATACCTAACGCACATAAAAAGATATTTAAATATTGTGGATAGAAAGCACATAGGATAAGTGCGAATGCCATAATTAAATAGTTCACCATAAAGTGACTTCTACCAATTCCTTTACTCGCAATCTTTGTGTCTAATACATCATTCCAATAGGTTGTATTACGATAATTTAATAAGAGTGCTACACCAATTCCTAATAAAAAACCGAATAGGCAAGAATAATGGTAGATTCCACTTAAACAACCTAATATCGCAAGGATCCCAAAGATTTTCCAACTTCTATTTGTCATCTCTATTATTTTAACAAATCTCATCCATCTTTTCCTAATAATTTCTTATGTCTCTATCAATTATCATCTTACTTGATTTAAGAAGTTGTTAGTTTATATAATATGGATAAAGCGAGGTAAACACTATGGAAACAAAAGGATTACCACAATACATACGTATCGCTACACAAATTGCATCGAAAATAGCAAATGAAGAATACAAGGAAGGTCTTCGCCTTCCTGGTCTTTCTATTTTATCTTCTGGCTATAGTGTATCTCCAGAGACGGTTCGTAAATCTCTTAGTTTATTAGAAGATATGGGAATTGTATCCATTAAGGAAGGTAGTGGAACTTTTGTGCGATCAAAAGAGAAAGCCGAACAATACTTAGAGACAATTTCTGTACGTCAAAACCAAGTCGATTTAAGTAATGAATTACGTTCCATCTATAAAGAATACGCAAGTCTAGGAAGACAGATGATTGAGATTAGTAGTAAGTTAGTAGACGCTAGTGCCAATCCCCTTCCTAGCGAACAAACTCTTCCAAATTATGAAGTAGTTGTGCCTGAAGATTCAGATAAGATTGGTTTAACCATTGGTGAATTACGTTTCTGGCAATGTACAGGTGCGACCATTGTCGCTATTAAGCGTGGTCAAAATATCATGGTTTCTCCTGGTCCTTATTCCCATATTCATCCAGGTGATACCATCGTCTATGTTGGCGCTCCTTCTTGTAAAGAAGCTGTCGAACACTTACTCACAAGTAAAGGTATTAAAACCTTATACAATATTAATGACCAAATCACCCAAGCAATACACGCTGGAGAACTACGCTATATCGCTAAAGCGTTAGATGCAGAAGTAGGAGACCTTACCAACTTTGAACCTTTAACCAAAGGTATGACCAACCGTTCTTATTTATTTACTTGTAAGAATCAAAAATATATCTTACGTATTCCTGGAGAAGGAACGGACCACTTAATTAATCGTAAAGAAGAAGGTGAAGTTTATCATACAATCCAAGGATTAGGATTATGTGATGATGTGGTTTATTTAAATCCTAATAATGGATTAAAGATTACGAAGTTCTTAGAGGGAGTTCATAACTGTGATCCTTATAATAAGAAAGAAGTTCAACAATCCATGGACTTATTACATAAGTTCCATGATATGAAACTAAAGGTTAACCACGCCTTTAAGATTGTGGATAAAATAGAGTTCTATGAATCTTTATGGGAAGGACAACCTTCTATTTATCCAGATTATCTTGAAACAAAAAAGAATGTATTATCTTTAAAACCATTTATATTAAAAACACGTGGAGAACTATGTTTAACCCATATTGATGCGGTTCCAGATAATTTCTTATTTCATATGGTTGATGGACAAGAGTCTCTTCAATTAACGGACTGGGAATATGCGGGAATGCAGGACCCACATGTGGATATTGCGATGTTCTCTATCTATAGTGGTTATGATTTAAATCATGTGGATGAATTAATTAATCTTTATTTTCATGGAAATTGTGAAGAAGATACACGTACGAAGATCTATTGTTATATCGCAACTTGTGGATTACTTTGGAGTAACTGGTGTGAATATAAGAGACATCTTGGTGTTGAATTTGGAGACTACGCAAAATCACAATATAATTACGCAAAAGAATATTATGAGATTGCGAAAGAAAGAATAAAATAAATCATAATAGAAAATAATTATATGTTACTGGATAGGTGAGTAAGAGTGTTTTATCTACTAATTAAATAGCATTTAACGTATGCAAAATTAAATTATTATCAAAAACACACACGTTAACATTGATATAACTCGTTTTATCGTTTATCTATATGCTTTGGCTCATGATTATGAGATAAGTGTTGGTCGATTTGGGAAATTCGAATGTGATTTCATTGTACGTGA
>CADBUH010000110.1 GCA_902797775.1 uncultured Erysipelotrichaceae bacterium
AAGATATCTTTATCACGGTTGGAAGAACCGGTAAATGTACACCAAATGCCAAATTAAAACCAGTAAAGGTCGCTGGAACTACTGTTGCTTTCGCAACCTTACACAATGAAGACAATATCAAAGATAAAGACATCAGAATAAACGATACTGTAATCGTAAGAAAAGCAGGGGACATTATTCCTGAAGTAGTTAGATCGATCAAGGAAAACAGAGATGGTAAACAGATACCATTTGTCTTCCCTGAAAACTGTCCTGTATGTGGAGGCAAACTCTATCGCTTTGAAGATGAGGCTGCTCATTACTGTGTAAACAGCGAATGTAAGGCAAGACTTGTTTATTCTATTGCTCATTTCACTGAAAGAAATGCCATGAATATCGATGGTCTAGGTGAAAAAAGAGTTGAGGCATTTTTGAATGAAGGACTTATAAACAGTTTTGAAGATATCTATAAGTTACACAACAAAAAGGAAGATATCTTAAAGATGGAAAAGTTTGGTGAGAAGTCTTATGACAATCTTATCGAAGCAATAGAAAACTCTAAGGCCAATTCACTTGAAAGACTGATAAATGGTCTTGGTATAAGACAGGTTGGTGAAAAGGCTGCCAAGGTTTTGGCTGCACATTATAGGAATATGGATAACTTCATGAATGCAACACTGGAATCATTAAGTGAAATTAAGGATATCGGACCAATTACCGCTGAATATATCAGAGATTTCTTCAATGAAGAAAGCAATACGGAAATGATCAATCAGTTAAAGATATTAGGTCTAAATATGGATTATATCGATAATTCTGTTTCAAGTGATTCTGTATTTACAGGTAAAACTGTCGTACTTACAGGAACACTTGAGAAGTATTCCAGAAATGAAGCTACAGCCATTTTGGAGAACCTGGGAGCCCATGTATCTGGTTCTGTGTCCAAGAAGACAGACTATGTAATATATGGCTCAGAAGCAGGTTCTAAGCTTGAAAAAGCCAATCAGCTTAATGTAACTACACTAAGTGAAGAAGAATTTGAGAAGCTATTATAAGATATGATAGAATATTAAGGGAGTTTTATATGAGCGAAGTAAAGAAAGAAAAACCTAAAAGAACCAAGAGAAGATTATCCAAGTCAGCACTGGTGCTGATTATCGGTATTTTCATTATTGCGATACCTGTAATAATCTTTTTATCAATCCTTGGTATTTCCGCTTTACAGACAGGAACTCCTAGAGAAGGTTCAAGATTCGATGGCGATCTTACAACTGAAATCACAAAAGATCAGGTAAGTAATCTGCAGAAAGATCTTGAAACGATCGGTCAGATCGAATCAGTAGAAGTAAGACTAGCTCAGGGACAGTTGCGTATCTATATCGATACCAATGATTCTCTATCAGAATCTGAAATCGATGCGGTTATCACTTCTGCATACAATAAGGTAAATTCTGCATTACCAATTAGTACATATTTCACTTCTACTGAAACAGCAAAGATGTATGATCTGGCAATAAATGTCTATACTACTGTAGAAGCATCAGAAATTGGTGCTACCAATTCTCGTCAGTATAAACTCTTACATAAGAATTCAACTGAATCACAATACGCAATTGAAGATTTAGCTCATCCTAAGAATCCTCAACTGGCAGCTGAACTTGAAGGTTTGGTTGAACCAAGTGAGACTGAAAATACTGAAGAGGAATCAGGCGAAAACGAATAAACTTCATGGAAACATGAAGTTTTTAATATGAAAAACGATATTATAAGATGCACATGTGTTGATATGTCTGAAGATGGCCAGGGTATTACCAGAAGTGGTAATCTGGTTGTTTTTGTCAAGGGAATGATAAAAGGTGAGATTGCTGATGTAAGAATCATCAAGGAAAAGAAGAATTATTCAATCGGTATTATTGAGAACCTTATTGAAGAATCACCTTATAGAATCAAATCGGATTGTCCAATAGCCTATAAGTGTGGTGGATGTGATTATCGACATATCGATTATGATTATCAATTGAAACTTAAAAAGGAAGTATTAGATAACACCTTCAATGGCTATAGAGTTGAAGGTATTACACCATGTATAAACAGAATGTATTATCGCAATAAGGTACAGGTTCCAATCAGAGATAATAAGATGGGTTTTTATCGTAAGAATTCCAATGATATTGTGGAATTTGAAGATTGTTTTATCGAATCCAAGATAGCCAATCAGATAATCAATGATCTTAAAATTTTATTAGATGATGATAAGAAAAAATTAATAAGACATATTCTGATTAAACACGCATCCGAAACTGATGAAGTTATGCTGGCTTTTATTGTAAGAAGCTTTGATATTGATCTTAAAGATGTTGTAAATACATTAGTAAACAGGTATTCAAATATCAAATCAGTACTATTAAATCTAAATCAGAGTGATTCCAATGTTATTTTGGGAACAGATGAAAAGATACTTTATGGAAACGATTATATATTTGATACATATGATGGAATA
>CADBUH010000111.1 GCA_902797775.1 uncultured Erysipelotrichaceae bacterium
CAAACCTCAAAAGATTCATATAAACACAAAAAGAAAAGGGCTAATTCCCTTAACCTAATTACTTAGGTTTTTGGACAGCCCCTTATTACTTAAGATATTCTCTTTCCAGTATGAGTATCAATAAAGTATCTACCTGTTTCATCATGGAAGAACTCTAAGTCTGTACCTACTGGCATATTATAGATTGATAATACAGCAGGTTCTATTTCTACTAAACGATCAAAATCTACCACAACATTGTTTCCTGGTGTATTAATATACTCTTCTGTATCGGTATCTCCAATCGCTCTCCAACCATTATCAACTGGATTTACCCCTTCTTCTCTAAAGATCCACTTTAATTTAGAAGTACCTTCATAGAGAGACTTTGTGATGATACATCCACCTAGGTTATGTGTCTTGACTTTAGCTGCATCGCTTCCAAGTTCCTCTGCTATACAAATAGCAACATACTCACATTTTTCAAAGTTCATATTTGTATCATCCAGTAAGCTTTCATCGATTACATAAGCAACATTGAGAGCGATATTTCCAACACCTTTTCCTAGCTTACTACCAACATAGCGACATCCAACAACAATATAATTAATGTTTTTATCTCCATATTTGATAGGCTTCTCACATTTTGCAAGCCAATAATCATTTGTATCACTGCCTGGAAGTTGTCGAATAATACTAAACGTTATTGGTAATTGATTTTCCATATCTTGTGGTGCATAATCACAGTCAATTAACTTGAATTTTAATTCTTCAACTCCCTTTTCTTCAGGTTTACTGGGTGTTTCTTTCTTCTTAAACTTATCAAATAATCCCATCTTTATTCTCCTTATTTTGTGTTTATAACGCTCTCTATATAAAAACGTACATCCTCAAATCGACGATTGTATTCTTCTTTTCCTTGTCCTGCCCCATATCCTCCTGAAAGATGAGATTCTTCATCTGTCTCAACATATATGTAGTAGGTAGGATAATCATATCCTTGGTTGGAAGGTGTAATCTTTTCTGGAAGTGTCATGAAATCATTTCGCTTAAGTGCATTTATGATACTTTCCCAATCATTCTCAATGATTGTTAAATACTCTTCATCTAGCACATCCTCTTTGGCTAAAGGAAACCGACTTAGATTACTTATATCAAAACTAGCTGTAAGCACTTGATGGTGAAGGGATAAATCAGAAGTAAAGATATATACATCACTCTTATCGATATCTCCACTCGTGTGGATATAGATAATCTTAGTGACCTCTAGATTATTTCGAGTGCTACAGCCTGTTAGTGTTAAAACACATAACAAGCTAGAAACAAATAGAGTTATCATTATCTTTTTAATCTTATCCAATAATCCCATGTTTCTTATCCTCTATTAACTTTTTACATTCTTCTAAATCACCAATCACAAATGCATCTTTAGGAAAAACTATATGTGGTAATTCCTTCATTTTAAGCACTATCGTATCTTTCTCTTCACGATAACTAATTACTTCATCATATTGTCTTTTCGTTGTATAAACGCCTTTAGAACCCATTTCTGTAACAATTATTTCATAATCATTAAATACGATTTCTTCTGTCCAGTTATCAGAGCCAAATTTCGTAATAATGGTTTTTCTTACCTTTATAAATTTAGGAACAATCCAAATAAACCACAATAACCCAATTACTAAATAAATAAAGCTAAACCATTTATGACATATAAAACTACGGATTGTTCCAAAAAGTAAGATTAAAATAGAAATGATTGTTCCCAATAAATAGACCCAATCATTATTCCCAAGGATCATCCAAGGTTTAATCTCATTCTTATGTTCATATTTGATTTTAACCATGTATTTTCATAAACCCTTCAACATAGGTATTAAATACTTCTTCAGATAAATCTAGTCGCATCATCTGTTGACCTTGAACCGCAAAATAGATTGTATCTTTATCTGTTATCACTTTCATAAGTGCTTCAATACCATGGTTTTCAAATTCATATAGATAACCAAATTCTACTTTTGTATTCGCAAGTTCGTTATAATCTTTCTCTTTTTCTAATAGATTAATTGCGTGATTCGCAATCCATTCTTTTAATTCTTTATCTTCGATTTTATTTATACCTTTGGATTCTACTTTTAATAGACCTTCTATTTCTTCTAAGGATAATCCTCTTACTAAAATAGAATCCTCTTTTTCATCAAGTTTATACTTATCTAGTTTAGATAATGCAACAAAATAATCGAGATCACCTATTACACCATCTTTAGTTGTACTTACTAACATAAGTCTATATTCTGTGATTGTATTACCATCCACTGCATAATTTGGTGCCTTAGGAAGAATGGTTTCCGTCCCTTCTGTTAGTGCAAATGCACCAAAAGGGTTTCCATCTTCTTTGGCATAGAAATGTGGATTTGCTTGATATGCATTATCCCAAACACTTGTTTCTTTCTTCTTAAACTTATCAAATAATCCCATAGTTATTCCCTCTCAATTAAACAATCGATGCACGATGATAATCGGTAATATCTGAACCTAGTTTCTCATAGATTTCCATAACAGAACCAACGGTAGAAAGTGTCTTTAGTTCAGCATCCGTCATTCCAATAAGTTCTAAGAATTCAACTTTACCATTCGGTGTATCAATTGTTTCTACGGTAGGATCTTTTATTGTAATAAAACCAGTTAAGTTTGATTTCTGTTTCGCATCAATCCCTACTATTTGTCCAGTATAAATAAATTCAAATGGTTGAAAGATCTCATTTTTCGTAAATGTGATTCTCGCAATCATTTGTAGGATGCCACAAATATTTCTAATCTCAGCTTCTTCATCTTCATAATTATCTTTTTTTAGTTTAAAGGTTAGTTCATAGCCATAACCACTAATTTCTTTTACATTACTCTCTTTTTCATAGATTTCACTTTGTCCAAAAGAAACAAAGTGCCAGTAATTACCACCATCATATACACTAATCCCATCTAGTGGATCATTCCCACCAAGTATCCAAGGTAAAATTGTTCCATAATGCTTTGGGTTTGTTTGGCCTGGATAAACTCTTAGAAATTCTTGTTCAATAGCATTCCATCCAATTGCTTCAACTTCTTTTTCTTCAGGTTTACTAGTTGTTTCTTTCTTCTTAAACTTATCAAATAATCCCATAGTTATTCCCTTCCATCTTGTTTACGAACCCATTTTATCCAAATATAGGTAAGACTCACAATATATCCAATCAGTAATACTCCCATAAAGATCGTAGCCTTCGTGGCTTTTAAATAGATAGAAAACCCAAAAATTGTACCCATAAGGGCTACACCTAGAATACTTAAAAGAATATAACGTTTCTTACTATCTTTAATTTGATATATGGCAATTTCTAACACAATTAGAACCAACAATACAATATATAATACGTTTCTATAACTCATATTCTCCTTTTCTCTCCTCATATCCAACGCATGTTGGTAATGTTGGCAAAATGGTGTTTTTAATGTACCAATTTACCAACATTGATGATGCAGATAGATTTGAATTTATATAAGAGTAGAACCTCTGAACCCGCGCACGGAATAGTACGAATCCGCCCCGTTATGAAATGTGAAAACCGTTCCGTAACGTCGTTCGCAGAACAATG
>CADBUH010000112.1 GCA_902797775.1 uncultured Erysipelotrichaceae bacterium
AAATCAGAAGAAATATACGTTATATTAGATGAAATGGAGTGGGATGATGACTAAGATAAAAGACTTACAAGAAAAAGAGCGCTTAACGCAACCAATGTTGATAAAGAGTTGTGTAAAAGGGACTACATCGAAAGGGTCTCCTTATTTAAATATGACGTTTCAAGATGATACCGGAACGATTGAGGCGAAGTTTTGGGATGTAAAAGAGAGTGATGAAGAAGTAGCGATTGCAGGTACAGTTGTAGAAGCTAGCTTTGATGTGATTGATTATAATAACGCTCTTCAATTACGTGTTAATAAATTAGTTGCGCTTGATCAAAATGAAGTGAATATTACAGATTTCTTATTAACGGGAAGATATTCCTCTGAAGAAGTAAAAACAGAAATTAATAAATACATCAATTCTATTTCAAATACAAATCTTAAGAAAATCATTGAAGGTATGTTTCAAAGAGTTGGTGATAAGTTCTTTGAATATCCTGCTGCTTCTAAGATTCATCATTCATTCTATGGTGGTTTAGCAGAACATACATTAGGTATAGCGAAAACTGCAGAAGCAATCACAAAACTCTATCCAGGTATTAATTATGATTTATTATTATCTGCTGTTTTAATACATGATATGGGTAAAACGGTAGAACTTGGTGGATTAATCTCTTCCGAATATACAGAAGAAGGACGTCTTACAGGACATATCTCTATTTGTCATGGATGGATTATGGAAGTATCCAAAGAGCTAGGGATTGAGCATAGTGAAGAAGCTTTATTATTAAGACATTTAATCTTATCGCATCATGGAAAACTCGAATATGGTTCTCCAGTATTACCTTTAACCTTAGAAGCAGAAGTATTAAGTATGATTGATAATCTAGATGCACGTATTAATACCATATCTAGTTTGCTTGAAAATATAAAAGAGGGAGAATGGAGTCAACGTGTTCCTTCTCTTGATGGAAGACAATTTTATAAACCAAAATTATAAGAGGAACTATGAATCCAACAATTACATTTGTAAAAATTGCACATCAAATTTTATCGAAGTTTGGCAGAGGTGGATCTTTACCTGGTCAGATTGCTTTAAAGATGGATAAAAATATTCTATCGAAATTTAAAATGCCAAAAGAAGTCATCTTAGTGACTGGAACAAATGGAAAGACAACCACGAGTAATCTAATTGCAGAAGCCTTAAGGAAAACTGGGAAGAAGGTTATTAATAATCATCGTGGAGATAATTTAAATGTTGGGATTACGACTTTATTAGCTTTAAATGCGAAAAGTGATTATACGATCGATGCGGATATAGCGGTTATTGAAGTAGATGAATTAACTGTTTATCGTCAATTTAAAAACTTACATCCTACTACACTTGTGGTCACAAACTTCTTCCGTGATCAATTAGATCGAGCAGGGGAGATGGAAACGATTATTCGTAGAATCATGGAAGTAACAGAAGATTTTGAAGGACGTCTAATCTTAAATGGGGATGATCCAAATGTATTAAGGATTGCTGAAAATGCTAAGAAAGCGAAAGTTGCGTTATATAGTGTAGGGAAAAATGCGGTATCGGTAAAAGAAACAGATGAAGCAAGTGAAGGTAAGTTCTGTCCAATATGTGGACAGCCACTTCATTATGAATATTACCAATATTCTCATATTGGTCGATTTGAATGTCCAAATGATCATTATGGAAAGATTAATCCATCGGTATATATTGATTCTATCGATTATGATAATGCGACCTTTACATATAATAATCATACGTATCATTCCTATATCAATGCGATTTATACAATCTATAACTGTGCAGCTGTATTAACAGTTATGAAGGAATTAGGTTATGATCCTACCTTAGCAGATGATGTATTCCAACATTATGTATTAAAAGAAGGTAGACATGAAACATTTATGTTAAGTAAACCTTGTGAAATAAACCTATTTAAAAATCCTACAGGTGCAAATGAAGTAATGAAGGAAATTGTAAAGTATAAAGGAGATAATAACGTTTGTATTCTTTTAAATGATAATGATCAAGATGGACATGATGTATCTTGGATATGGGATGCTCATTTTGAACGATTAAATATCCCACAAATCAAACATATTGTATGTAGTGGAACACGTGCATATGATATGGCATTACGTCTTAAATATGAATCTTTGGAAGATAAGGTAATTGTAAAAGAAGATCCGAAAGAGGCAATCCAATGGTTAGATGAACAAAATCTAGATAGTTTTGTATTGGCGACGTATACAGCATTGCATTCTACAAGAGCTTTACTAAAGAAGAGAGAACGTAAATAATATGAAAATTCTTTGGATGTATCACAATTTAATGGATTTATATGGTGATAAAGGAAATATCATGGTTTTAAAGACACGTTGTGAGAAGAGGGGAATCCCTTGTGAAATTACAACTTGTACAATTGGAGACCAAGTTGATATTGATGATTATGACTTATTCTTTTTAGGTGGTGGTGCAGACCATGAACAATCTCTTATCTTTGAAGATTTATTAAAACGTAAAGAGAATATTTTAAAAGCATATGAGAATAAAACGAGTTTCTTATTGATCTGTGGAGGATATCAATTATTTGGTGCCTATTACTTAGATCAAGATGGAAATAAGATTGAGGGATTAAATATATTCCCATATTATACAGAAAGTTCAGATCGTGATCATCGTTGTATTGGAAATATTGCTTTAGAGGTTTCTATTGATCAAGAAACATTTAAAGCAGTAGGCTTTGAAAATCATGGTGGACAAACAAAAAATGTGGCTACACCTCTAGGAAAAGTACTCTATGGACACGGGAATACGTTTGATGGAGGATATGAAGGGTTTGTGAATGAGCAAGTCATTGCGACCTATATGCATGGACCTCTATTACCTAAGAATCCAAGAATCGCAGATATCGTAATAAAAAGAGCGTTAGCGAAACGCTCTTCGGATATTACTTTAGAACCTCTTGATGATACGCTAGAACTTAAAGCACAAGAGGTAATGCTAAAACGTTTGAAGGTTAGTATTTAATTGTTTCTAATACTTCATCTAAATCAATGGATGGTGCTGGTTCATTTAATACAATGACCGCATCATTTTTATATCTAGGAATGACATGGAAATGCATATGATTGACAGATTGTCCTGCACTTTCATGCGAATTCACTAATAAATTACATCCATCCGCATTTAATTTCTCACAGATATGTTTTGATAATAGGTGTGCTACTTTCGCACAAGCTAATACAGTTTCCTCATCACTTTCTAATAAACTATCCACATGTTTCTTTGGAAGGATAACCGTATGTCCTTTACTTAATGGATTAATATCAAGCATTGCTAATACTTGATCATCTTCATATACAACTTTACTAGGAATTTTCTTTTCTACAATGTCACAAAATATACACATATTAACTTCTCCTTTATATAGTTATTATACAAAAAAAGAATCAATCTTTTCGATTGATTCTTATTCTTGAATAATGAAGGAAGAATTAGATTCCTTTATTGCATCATAGAGACCTTTATCATAAATATGGAAGTTATACTTTCTTAAATAGAATTCTGTAGAACTTGTATTTACTGCGTTAATCGTAGATAAGGTTTC
>CADBUH010000113.1 GCA_902797775.1 uncultured Erysipelotrichaceae bacterium
TGGATTGGTGTATTAGTCTATGGTCTTTATCAATTTATACGTCATCCAAAGAAATTATTTACTTTAAAGACGATGACGATGGCGATTGCTTTAGCTTGTGGATTAGGAAGTGCATGGTTAAGTGGACATGTATTAGATCAGATTGTGACATCTTCCTTTATGGCATTCTTAGTTGCGCTTTTATTAAAGGAGATTAAGGAGGCAACATGCGACCAACAGTAAGTGTGATTGTGCCTTGTTATAATTGTGCTTCTACAGTAGGAAAGGCTTTAGAATCCCTTGTGAATCAAACATTAGACAATATGGAAATTATTGTGATTAATGATGGATCTACAGATTCTACAGAAGAAGTTTTAAAAACGTTTATTGATAATCATCCTAATCATAATATTCAACTTTATTCCAAAGAGAATGAAGGGATTGCGGAAACACGTAATTTTGGATTAACGAAAGTAACAGGAGAATATTTTGGCTTCTTAGATAGTGATGATTATACAGTTCCTGAAATGTTTGAAAAGTTATATAACCTTGCAAAAAAGGAACAATTAGAAGTCGCAATTAGTGATTTTTATTGGGTGAATTCAAAAGGAAAAACCCTTCAAAAAGAAGGACCTTATGAAACTGGACCAGATATGATGGTCAATCTATTTGCGGTTTTATGGAATAAAATCTATCTTACTGATTTTATACGTTCCTTAGATATTTCTTTTCCTACTGGAAATCGCTATGAAGATGCTTGTTTCTTATATTGTTTAACAATGCATTTAAAGAAGATTGGATTCACAAATGAAGCTTATGTTCATTATGTTCAACAAGAATCTTCTATTACACATACAAACAATGACCAAGTTAAAAATATGATTACGGTCTTTCAAATCATCCTCGATTACTATAAAAAACATAATATGTATGAAACCTATAAGGATGCCTTAGAATACATTCATATTAAATTCTTCTTAGGAAATAGCTTCTTACGTAGTGCACAAATAAAAGATCGTAAAGATCGTAACCAAACCATTAAGATGGGATGGGATTTATTAAATAAAGAGTTTCCTAACTGGCATCAAAATCCATATTTAAATTCACTCGGTGGATTAAAGAATAAATACTTTAAGACGGTATATGGTTGGAATCTTATGCTCTATGCATGGATTTTCCGTCATTTTAAGAAAAATAATCTATAGAGGGTAGGCTTCTAGGTTTGTAAAGTCTTTCCAAGGTAAGGTATAATAGGTAGAGCTGGGAGGAAAGGAAATATGGAATTACTTTCAGTTGTTGTACCATGTTATAACGAAGAAGAAATGATTCGTATTTTTTATGACGCTTTAGTTAAAGTGTTAAATACGATGGATATGAATCATGAAATTATATTTGTGAATGATGGTTCAAAAGACAAAACATTAGAAGAGATGCTTTCTTTATATGAAGAACATAAAGATACGGTTAAAGTGATTGATTTTAGCCGTAACTTTGGAAAAGAAAGTGCTTTTTTAGCAGGCTTGCGTGCTAGTAAAGGGGATTATGTTGTAGTCATGGATGTTGACTTACAAGATCCACCTGAATTTATCCCTAAGATGTTTGAAACAATGCATAAGAATGGAGATGACATTGTAGGTTCTAGACGTGTCACAAGAAAAGGAGAACCAGCGATTCGTTCTTTCTTTGCACGTAACTTCTATAAAGTCATTAATAAAATGTCCGAAGTACAAATTGTGGATGGAGCACGTGATTTCCGTTTAATGAAACGACAAGTCGTAGATGCGATTTTACAATTAAATGAATATGAACGTTTCTCAAAAGGAATGTTTGTGTGGGTAGGTTTTAAAGCAGAATATTTAGAATATGAGAATATTGAACGTGCTGCTGGAGAAACAAAATGGTCTTTCTGGAAACTATTCCGTTATGCCTTAGATGGAATCATTGAATATACAAATATTCCATTACGGTTTCCTGCACTTCTTGGTGGTTTATTAACCTGTATTATGATTGTGGAATTAATTGTATTACTGGTTCTATCCTTATTAGGAAAACCAGTTGGTATTACGACATTGATACTATCTTTGATATTATTCCTTGGTGGTGTTATTATATTAGCCATTGGTATTGTTGGAGAGTATCTAGCAAAAACCTACAGCGAGGTAAAAGGTAGACCTCACTACATTATTAAAAAGTATTATGAATAATGAGGGGTGTAAATGACAAATAGACCAATTACAGAACAACATAGTTCTATTAATAAAAAAGAATTACAAAAACAACGTCATATAAATAATATATTGATGATTGTTTTGTTATGTCTTTGTGTATTAGTAGTTGCTTCTACCATCATTAATATTATTCGAGTTTCTCGTGTACAAACAGGTGGTGGTTCAGAAGAATCAATGAGTACGAATACAGAACGTACCATGAAGAATGATTTATATGAAATTGGAAATAATCCTACGGAAACAGAAAAGAAGTATTTCCAAATGTTGACGGATGCGATTAATGCGAAAGATGATGCAGCGATTGCAGAAGCAGTTGTTTATAACTTTGTATCGGATTATTTCACATGGACTAATAAAGATGGAAATTATGAAGTTGGAGGTCTCCAATATATCTTTACCGATAAGATTAATGTAATGGATTATTGGTCTCGTTATAACTTCTATAAAGATTTAGATTTATATATCAGTCAAGATGGAAGAAAGAACCTTATTGAAGTAAAAGAAATTACTACCGATAAGCCAACCACAAAGTCTCCAGACTTTGAGTATATTTTCTTCCCTGATAACGATACAAGAGAACTATTATATTATCCTACCTATGAAGTAAATGTTAGTTGGACATATGCTTCGAATGGTGCCGATACAACGAATTTCCCTACCGGAGCTCGTTTCTTCGTAGTCGACAACAATGGCAGAATGGAAATTGTTGAATTCTATGACTATGAAAGCATCCGTGAATGGGAAGAAGAACAGGGGGCGAATAGTGATGACGACGAATAATCCGAACAATCCTAAGTTTCCTGATATTCCAGTAAACAAAGATAAGACACTCGAAATACCGGGTGCATATAAGAATAGAGACGTAGTGGATCAAGTAGATATTCCAAAGGCTGTAGAATCACCACTAAGTTCTGAACCAAAGAAAGTTGAGCAACCAAAAGTTTCTCAACCAGTTCATCATGAGGCACCAAAACAAACTTCTACACCAAGACATTCTTCTACACAGACAGCGAAACCTACCAGTCATAGTACTACAAGTCATAAGTCTGGACACTATCGTAGAAGTCCGAAAGCATCGAATGATGGAAACCATCGTAATATGTCTTGGGTTCATATTGCGTTAACTGTTGTAACTGCGTTAGTGAATATCGCATTTATCTATATTATGTTAACGACTACCCAATTCTCAGGATTAAGTAAAACAATGTTTATCTTAATCAATATTGCGGTGATGTTACTGCTATTGTTATTGGATGTCATAGTAATTATGGCAATTCGCTCTAAGAAGAAACTCTTATATCGAGTTGGTGCTGTATTACTAGCGATTTCTTTATTTGCAGGTGCTTTTGGAACCTATGCTTTATTTAATGTAAACCGTAGTGTAAACCAAATTACCAATACAACAGTTAAAGAATCAGTTTCAGCTAGTTTTGTTGTATATAGTGAAAAAGGACCTTCTCCAATCACAGATATTACACAACTTGATGGAAAAGTGGTTGGTATTGTAAAAGGATCCAATACAGGTTCCTTAGGACAAAACCGTTTAACCGCAAGTAATATTAATGCATCCATCAATGAATATATTGATTATTCTTCTGAATTAATTGATTTATTCAATGGTGAAATTGATTGTGCAGTCTTACCTACAAACTATGTAAGTATGTTCCAAAATGAAGCAGGTATTAATACCTTCCTTGAACAAACTTCTTCTATCTTAGATGTTGAAGAATCAATTACCGTAGAAAATGTTGGTGGGGCAGATAAAGATATTACGAAAGAACCATTTACCGTATTACTCGTTGGTAATGCAGATGGTTTATCCGATACAATGATTGTTTGTTCGGTTAACCCAATTAGTTTAAAAGTCACAATGAGTTCAATTGCACGTGACTCTTATGTACCAATTACGTGTTACGGAGGAGGAACCACAAAGTTAAACTCTTCGCATGGTTCTGGAATTAACTGTACGATTGATACAATTGAAAACTTATTAGGAATTGATATTGATTATTATATTGATACAAACTTCCAAGGTGTTGTAGACGTTGTAGATGCACTTGGTGGAATCGTTGTAAATAGTCCAGTATCCTTTGTTGGACAAAACTCAGATTCAGAGCGTGGACACTATACCGTCTATATTCCTGCCGGAGATAATGTTGTATTAAATGGTGAACAAGCACTTGCCTTTGCACGTGAACGTCATTTATTTGCGACTGGTGACTTTGCTCGTCAAGAACACCAACAACAAGTTATCAAAGCCATTATGACTAGTATCTTACGTACAAGAGATGTAAATACCTTCATTAATGTCTTAAAAGCAGCAGGGGATAATATCCAAACAAACTTAACGGTAAACCAAATGACATCCTTTATGTCTTATGTCTTACAAAAGGCGAACCGTTATTATAACTCGGATCATATTGAAGATATCTTTGATATTCAAAACTCTCGTGTAACAGGTTATTCTTCTGGTATTTGGGATAGTCGATTAGAGATTGCGATTTATATTTATCGTCTCTGGAATGGTTCACTTGCGGATACAAGAAAAGCGATTGAACGTAATACAGATATGACAAGTGAAAAGACTGCTACAACAAATCGTATTAAGTGGTCTGTAAACTGGGAATTCACACCAGATCCAATCTCTTATGATTTCTATCCTGAAGCAATGATACCTTCTGAAGTACCTCCAGAAGTTGAAGCAGCTCAAAACGCAGGTTGTGGAGTCAATGAACAATATGACCTACAAACCGATTCTTGTAACTGTTTACCAGGTTATACAAGAAATGCGAATGGAATCTGTGAAGATACAAGTGGGGCAGTACCTACGGCTACACCAGAGGATATTGATGAAAATACGCCAGATCCTACAGCGGCTCCTACTGCTGAACCGACAGCTGTACCATCTGTAGATCCTGCAACTCCTGGTGTAACATGTGGGCCAAATACAACTACCGATGGCACTAAATGCTATTGCATGGAGGGTTATACAGGAGATCCTTATTCAACGGATGGATGTACTGTGGCACCAACTCCAGAAGCTACTCCAGTGTGCCAAGATCCTAACGCATTAAATAATGGAGATATGGCGAATCCTTGTGTATATCCAACACCAGTTCCTGAGGTAACTTCTGAACCTACACCTGAACAACCAGAAGGTGGAGAAAACGCAGGCGGTTAATCGAAAACAAACACTAGTGATATTCACTAGTGTTTTCTTTAGGTTAAATAGGGTCTATATGGTAAAATAGATATGCATAAGGAGATTAACTATTAATAATCAAGTATAAATTATAAAAAAGCAAAAAAGACATGATTAAAAGAATCACATAAGTGATTTTAAAA
>CADBUH010000114.1 GCA_902797775.1 uncultured Erysipelotrichaceae bacterium
ATTCTTCTTTAATGCTTCTACTTGTTTTTCAACTCTCTTATTTTCGTTATAAATGTGAATCGCTCTTAATGTGCCACGATCTCCAGCCGCTTCACGAACTTCTTTTAATTTAGAATAGAATTCTTCTTCTGGAATATCTCTTAAGAATTCTTTTCCAAACACATGGCATACATTCTTTAATTCAATTGTGATTGCCGCATATTCATCTGTTAAATCCTCATGCGATGCACCTGAGTCAATAATACATAAGGAATAACCACTCTTTTCAAAATCAAAATCCAGTGGTGTAATCACTGCATTACTTGGATCTTTAAAGTCAATTGTAATGATGTTTCCAACTGCAGAAGCTGTTTGGTCCATGAGACCACATGGTTTTCCAAAGAAAACATTTTCTGCATATTGACCAATTCTCGCAATTTCAGCCGCATCATGATTTCCACTTGATAGATAATTAAAAATACATCCAATTAATACTTCAAAAGCTGCAGAAGAAGATAGGCCACTTCCACCAAGTACTTCTGATGTAATATATGCATCAAAACCTTTAATATCATCTCCAAGTTCTTTCATCTTTGCGGCTACACCACGAATAAGTGAACTTGGTTTTCCAAATTCTTTTTCATTTGGATTTAAATCCGTTAAGTCAACTGAAAAAGATGGATAACCTTCTGATAGAACATGAACTTCATTGGTTCCATTTCTTCTAACTGCCGCAACCGTCTCACGGTTTACAGCTCCTGCGATAACACACCCATGTTGGTGATCTGTATGGTTACCACTTAATTCTGTTCTTCCAGGAGCACTGATAATAACCTCTGGTTTTTCTTGGTATGTTTCTTCAAATTTCTTTTTTAATTCTGTATACATAATGCGCCCTCTCTAATCTCTTCTTATCTTCATTTTATAATAATAGCCAGGGGATGTAATACCCCCTGGCTATTATTTCACCTTTTCGACAATTATATTACTTGTCTGCTGGAACGAATTCTCTATAGTTTTCAGGAGTAACGATTACAGCTGGTGTAGCATATTCTAGAGGAATTTCTTTACCATTGAGTAAGTATTCCATAACGCCTGTAGCTGCTGCCTTACATACTGCATAGTTTCCTGCATCCCATTGTTCATCCATGTCAGAGCAACCTGTAGATGTAACGATAGATACATCATCTAAACCTAATTCTTCTAATGCAGCACCAATACCCTTAGAGTCAGCTTCAGAAGCACCCATAGTCATCCAACGTTTGATTTCTGGGTGACCTGTTAATACAGCCATACCATTTGTATAAGCGTCTTCTTGTGTTGTTGGATAGTCAGCTTCGAATGTACGATCAACCATCTTATCGCCTACGATTTCAGCCCAAGCTGCTTTTTCACCTTCTGTACGTGGAACGCAAGAAGATACAGTGTTCATTGTCATGTATAGTAATCCTGTTTCTGGATCATCAACTAAACCATTGTCAATTGCATAGTTAGCGAGCCATTCAGAAATAGAATATCCAATGTTGAATGCATCGATTCCGAACCATGGAACGATCTTGTTTCCATCGCCATCGATTAAGCCATCGTCAACTGCTACTACAAGTGTATCACTTGCTTTACAAGCATCAACAACTGCTTGAGACATTGTTTGGTCAGGAACACAAATGAAGATTGCATCTGCTTTATCAGCGATTGCGTTATCAACTTGGTTCATACATTTTTCAGGATCATTGTCACATGTTAGGTAGTGCCATGTGTAAGAAACACCTGCATTGTCACAGTATTCCTTTAATTTAGCTTCTAGACCTGCAGCTTCTTGTTGGAAGTAAGTTCCGTCAACTTTGTAGATACCATAGAAATTATAATGGTCTTTTTTCTCTGATGTTCCACTTTCTGTGCTTTCGGTTGTTGTAGCTGTTTCGTTGTTTGTTTCAGTAGTAGCTTCTGTACCACCGTTGCTGCCGCCACCACATGCAACAAGCATTGTAGTAGCCATTAATAATGCTAGTAACTTCTTCATATTCTTTCCTCCTTATTATCATCTAAAAGTTTTTAGAAGTTATATGTAACCTGCTTCAAATTGCAGTTTACAAACTATAGATTTTTCATACTGTCTTCCAAGAGTCTCTTTTCTCTGTTTCTTTGACGGAAGAAGTCGATTGTTAATGAGCCGAGTAATAACATACCACGTGCAACATATTGCCAGTATGGAGATACTGCAGCCATATTTAGTCCAGAGTTAAATGCTTGAACTAAGATAACACCTAATGCAACTGTTGGGATGGATCCAACACCACCGACCATGGATACACCACCAAGGTTTGCAGCAGTAATTGCATCAAAGTGAATGTTTGCGTTTGAGTTTGGATTACCGGAATTCATACGTCCTGCTAAGATAACACCAGCGAATGCTGCGAATACAGATGTCATGATGTAACAAAGTAATGTAACTTTTTGTGAATCAATACCTGCTAGACGAGCAGCTTCAGGGTTACCACCAATTGCGAAGATTTTTCTACCAAATCTTGTTTTAGCTAAGATATACGCAAAGATTGCGAAACAGATTATTGTAATGATTACGGAGAGTGGAATACCATTTGCTCCACCTACACGCATCTTACAGAAAGTTGTAAAGCCTTTATCGTTTACCGTTACAGGTTTACCATCACACATTAAGTATGCAAAACCTTTCCAAATGGATTGCGATACTAAGGTGGCAATAAATGGAACCAGTTTTAACTTTGTAACAAGTAATCCATTGATAAGACCCATAGTTGCCGCAAGTGCTAATGCGATAAGTGTTAATAACACCCAGTTATAGCCCATATTTAATCCGATTGCTACAAATACACCTGCGAATGCCGCAACTGCACCTGCAGAAAGATCGGTTCCACCAATCATCATTAAGAAGGTTATACCTATTGCTGTTAAACCAATTAATGTTGATGCTACTAATACGTTAATCATATTAGTGTAAGTAAAGAAGTTTTTGTTTACTACTGAGAAGAGAACTACAACAATGATTAACGCAACAATTAATACAAGTGCGTTCCCCGATATTTTTAAATTAAGCTTGTTCTTCATGTTTCGTATCTTCCTCCATCATAGCCATTGCTAATAGCTTTTCTTCGGTTGCTTCACTCGCTGGTATTTCTCCGACTACCCTTCTACCTTTCATAACCACAATTCGATCAGAAAGACCAATAACTTCAGGTAATTCGGAAGAAATCATAACTACCGCAATGCCTTCTTTTGCGAAGTGACATATCAAGTTATAGAATTCAGCTTTTGCACCAATATCAATACCCTTTGTAGGTTCATCCATAATCAAAACTCTAGGATTTGTTCCTAGCCATCTAGCAACGATTGTCTTTTGTTGATTACCACCTGATAACTCTACAATTGCTTTTTCAAGGTTTGGAGTTTTAATATCAAATCGTTCAACTCCCTCTTCACCCATTTGTTGTTCTCTTTTAGCATCAATGGTTCCTAAGAAACCAGTAAGTTTATCTAAAGAACCAACTGAAATATTTCTTCCTACACTTAAGCGAGGAATAATTCCTTGTAATTTACGATCTTCAGGAACCATAACGATTCCATTTTTAATTGCATCATGTGGTGATTTACATACCAATGGTTTTCCATCAAGTAATACTTCTCCACCAGTAAGAGGATCAGCACCTGTAATAGCTCTAAATAATTCCGTTCTTCCTGCTCCAACTAAGCCTGAAAAGCCAACTACTTCTCCTGCTCGTACTTGGAAAGATGCATCTTTAAGGAATGGTGAAGAAACATGTCTAGCTTCTAATACTACATCCCCGATTGTTTTATTTTTATCTAATGAACTAAATGTATCGCCTAGGTCTCTACCAACCATCATACGAATTAATTGTTCATTCGTAATTTCACTAGCCAAGCCATCACCTACATATGCTCCATCCTTAAATACTGCAATACGGTCTGCAATTTGTTGGATTTCAGCCATACGGTGTGATACATAGATAATTACTTTTCCTTCTGCTTTTAGTTTTCGAATAATCTTAAATAAACTATCAATTTCAGATTCCGATAAACTAGCTGTAGGTTCATCAAACGCAATCATTGTAAGGTTTTCACGACTATATGCCTTCATGATTTCAACCATTTGTTGGTAGGCAACACTTAAGTCTTTTACCTTTTGTTCAGACCTCATATCAAGTCCAAACTCATCAATAATCTTTTGTGCGTTTCTATGAACTTCATCCATTTTAATGTGGCCAAACGAACCTACCGGAAGTCTTCCTAGGTAGATGTTTTCGCCAACGCTCAACTGTTGCATAACTTGTCTTTCTTGATAAATAACACTAATTCCAGCTGCAATTGCTTCTCTAGGATCATTGAAGTGAATTGGTTGTCCATTAACAAGATATTCACCACTTGTTGGTTGATAGTCACCATTTAGAATTTTAAGCAATGTTGACTTACCAGCACCATTTTCACCCATCAAAGCTAATACTTCTCCACCATTGGCGGTAAAGCTGATGTCGTCTAGTGCTTTTACACCAGGAAAGTACTTTGTTATGTGTCTAAATTCTATAGAGTTTGCCATTTCTTTTCCCCTTGTCCTCAGCTATATTTTCTCATTTTCATCGAAAATGATTCTCGTCCATAATATTTCTTTTTGTTTTGGTCCTAAAATACGATGTTCATTTGGAATGTTTAGGCCATTCACACCTCCTGCTTGTGGTTCTACACAGAGGAAGTCTTTTTTACCAAATGCGTTATATAGTATCCAATAATCGAATTGTTCACTAACTTCGTACTGAATGTTCTTTCCGATTCGAGCAGTATGTCCACCCGATTTATAGAAACCCGATACGCTTTTTCCTCTTGGGTCCATTCCTTCTTGGTATTGTTTTGCAACTTCATTAAGAGGAAGAAATCTTCCAGTTGGAACACCATATTCTCCACTCTCCTGTATTTCAGATAATGGAAGAGAGAAATAATCAGGATCTTGGAAGGTTGTATGTAACCCAAAGGTGTAAGGCATATTCTTATCATCTAGATTTTCTATCGTATATCTAGACCATACTCCATCATAATCAATTTCATATTGAACACTTATTTTAAATTTGAAAGGATATAATTCACCATCATTAACAAACTCCATTATTACACTGTTGTCTGAAGTATTAACTACCTTGAAAGGTTGATTGTGAATAACACCATGTAGTTGACATCCACTTCTTTCCTCATTAATGGGTAAATGGTATGTTTTACCTTCAAATGTGAATGAGCCTTGTACTGTTCGATTGGAGGGAAGAAGAAGTGGAGAACCATAAACATATGGGTCATCCATTTCTTCTTCATTTGCAGGTCTTTGTCTCAAAACCGCTTGCCCATCATACATAAGGGTAGTGAGGTTTGCTCCGTGTTCCGGAGAAACCTCAGCATACCATTTGCCATTAACAAGTTTTATTGGAAGGTTACACATTACTTTTCTAATACTGCTCCGTATTTTGCATAGTATCTTGCAAAGTTATTATCAGAATTCATCTTAGAAGCCTTTGTGAAGAATTCTTTTGCTTTTGCAGGATGATTATCAAATAGTTCAACTAATCCTAAGAGGAATGTGAATTGTGCTTCACGTTCTTCACTAGCTGGACGTACGAATGATTCAAAGAATGGAGTTGGTGCGAAATAACCTTCATCAACAACTTCTAAACCTTCACGCCATTTACGACGTACTTCAATCATCATATTTTGTGCTTTATTGAGTAATCCTAGGTGAGCAGCACATCTAGCTTGATAGTATTTCAATTCTGGTAAAGCACCTTTTGAAGATGTTTCCATTTGAACATTTAGAATACTTTCATAAGCTTCTTCTGCTTCTTTCTTTAAGCCTCTCTTATCTAAGCATCTTGCAACTGCGTATTCATATGGAATACGAGAGAATCTATTCCAGTATCCAGTACCTAGAGACTTAGGAATATTCATTGCGTTTTCAAATGCTTTTTGAGCTTCTTCGTATTTACCCTTTTCAAATAGGTCTGTACCAATTAATAGGTTTGCGTACATGTATGGAGCCGCAATAAATGTTTCTCCACCTTCTGCAGACTTGAATACTTTACTTAGTAAGATATCAAGTGCTTTTTCTGGTTGACCTAATTGGTTATAGCACTTCGCTAATTCAATAATTAAGTTCTCTCTCTTAATCTTCTTAGGATCTGTTCCTAATACTTTGAGTTTTTCTTTTGGATCAACACCAAGTTTATTCATGAGAACCATTGCGTCATATACAAGGAATGGCTCATTGCTTAGTTTCAATGCCTTCTTCATATTCGCAAGAGCTTCATCTCTCTTATCAAGATGAGAGAATTGAGCGATTGATAGAACGCGATATCCCTTGAAGTCTTTTGGACATTCTTTTACATAAGTTTCGAATAGCTCACCTGCTTCTTTATAATGACGTTTATCATAGAGTAAACATCCTAAGTAGTAGTTCGCTACTTTTGAACCATTATTAATCGCAAATTCTAATACATCTGCTTCATGTCTACGATGTGGGAAAGATAAACCTGTACTGAGTTTTTCAGCAGCATTTAAATCCGCTTTGAAATCTTTTCCGAGTTTCGCTTTTAAGAATGCTAATGTGAAACGAATCATTGCGACATCTTGGTCTTTTCTTTCACGTACTAAGCCTTCTAATAATTTGATTGCTTCTTTTACTTGACCCATATCATATAAGTCATAAGTTAAATCCAATACAGATTGTGCTGCTTCAGCATGTAAATCTTTATAGAAATTCTTATTTCCAGATAGATATTTAACAAGTAAGTTGAGTGAGTCGTTCTTAAGAACTTCACTTGCTACCTTTTTACTATTTGCTGGATCAGCTAGCATCTTAACTGCTGGAATAATTGGGTTTAATGCATCATGCTTGAGTGCCCATTCAGAATGTTCTAATGCAGCCTTTGTATCACCAAATTTAAGATCTAGCATTGCTAAACGTGTAGTCGCTTTAGGTTGAACTTGTGTGCTCCATGCTGCTTTATAGTAGTAGTCATGTGCTTTTTCAAAATCACCTAATGCTTCTAAAATTTCAGCATAGATGAAGTATGGTTCACCATCTTCTAAACGTTCATTGAATTCTGTTAGAATCTTAAGTGCTTTTTCAATGTAGCGTTTTGCTTCAACAAGACGTAATTCTTTTAAGCGGAAGCGAGCCATCGCAACGAGAGATTTTGTATGATGTGGATCTCTCTTTAATGCTTCTAACCAATATGCATCAGGACGTACAAGGATTGCACGATATTGTTCCATATGTACACCTGCTAAGTAGAGTCTTTCTACATCCGTTTCTTCTACTGCATATGGCATATCTCCTCTTGGAGGAAGCATCTTTAGTTCATCTGCTTCTTCTTCTACATAGTGAAGAACTTCATTTCCTTTACTATCGACGATATAAATCGTTAATAAACCTTTTGGTTTCTTCCAAGATAGTTTCAATGGTTTATTTACAGATAGATCTGCTTGTTTTTCAAATGCTTTCTTACCATTTGCACTAACTGTAATTCTTACTTTTCCAAAGTTCTTTGTCGCATCAATATTTAATGTATCTGTATCGAAACGAACTGCTGCATTTAAGTTCGCAAAGTGTGGAGTTCCAATCTTCTTAATTGGATACCAATACTCTGAGAATTCTTTTGTTTCATATGGTTCAATCCATGTGAAATCAGGTTGGTTATCTGTATAAGAACCAGCCATTAATTCACAATATGGTCCATCTTCATCAGTTAAAGAGTTTTCCCAAGTTTGCGATAGTTGTCTTAAACCCCAAGTAAACATCTTCTTACCAGGAGATACATTATGATCAGCGACATGAACTACACCTGCTTCTTTTCCATGGTCATATCCACCAAAGAAATCATATTTCGATTCACATGCGAAATAAGATGTTGCATCTGGAGAATTCTTTAACCAAGAAATATCGGTTCCTTCATCAATAGGAATTCCATTAAATACAGTGTCACCTGTAATTGGGAATGTCGCTCTTGATAATAGGTTATGATAGTTTACATATGTAACATCTTTTGGGAAGAAGAATTGATAAGATTCATTAATTGATACTGCTGCATTTTCCCACCAGTGGAAAGAATGACGAGCAGCTGTACGGTTAATAATCTTCGCTCTTGTTTCAATAGTTGTGCTATCTGGGCGAACAACAATACCTAACATTTGACGAATACGCAAGAAAGGATCATGTTCACTTAACCAACAAATAACAGAGCCATCTTCACACTTTTCGATATCATAGTCTAATGGATGGAATCCAGAAGCTCTATGATGGAATGGCCAGTTAAACTCAACACCACCAGAGATCCAAGAACCTAGGATTCCAATTGGAGCTCTCTTAATAACGTGTTGGCGATAAAAATAATCATAATTATTAGATTTATCTTTTGCTTGGAAAATACGTCCACCAATTTCTGGGAGCACGATTACATCAATATAATCATTTTCTAGATGTACGGCAGTCCATTCTTGGTTGACTTTTTTGTCTGTTGCACCTTCTACAATAACCTTATTCGGATAGACTTGTCCTGTGGTGTTTTGGTGATTTCTTGTTTCACAAAAATCGGTAAATCTTCTCTTGGTGAATTCACATAGGTTGGAATCACCATTTTCTTAACGGTTATCTTTGCAGATTTCATTAATTTCTTATCCTCCTAATTCTATAATTATTTGAAAATGTAAACGCTTTCCGTATCTATTATCACAAGAGTTCAAATTAATCGTGATACAAAAAAAATCCAAATTTTTTTTGGATTTTTGTATCATTGTAATTTCTTATACCTATAGAATTATTTATTAGACTCTTTAGTGAAATCAATTGCTTGTTCATTTGGTATGACTTTATGTAAAACTTTAATTAAATCTCTTTTCCCTTTCAACCCAAGAACTTCAACCATTTTATTTACTCTATATTTAACCGTATTTGGGGCCATAAATAATAAATCAGCGATATTATTATAAGAATTATTCTTCATTAACTCACGCATGATTAACCAATCGTTTTCATCCGATTGTGTAAGAAGTTTTTCTAATATTTGGAAAGTTTTAATTTCTTTATCTTTATAATATGGATCTTCTAGAGCCATATAATCAATTTGTTTTTCTGTTTCTACCACATGTTCTAAATATTCTTTATCAAACTCTTCACGTGTGATTTGAGGGACTTTAAGTATGATTGAAGAGTCTTTTGGTAATTTTTCAAGGGCACTAATAATAACAGTTGCGGCACGTCCATAATCAATACTTAAACCTGGCACAGAAGTAATATATGGAGAAGCATGTTTTGTGACTAATGTATCTTGAATGGATACGATTTTTATATGGTTTAAAAGGGAAGAATCTCTTTGTAATAAATGATTTACTAGTGAGTATCCTGCATATCCATTTGCACAATAGACACCATCAAATTCATCTTTTCGCGCAAAGAAATCCCAGAAACATTTTTCTAGATTTCCATCATTATAAAAGATGTTCTTTTTTCCACCTTTTCCAACAGCTTTTATAAATCCGTCTCTTTTCCGATTATCTGAAATTGATTTCTCATTAAATGCATAAAAGGCAATTTTCTTACACCCTTCATCTTGCATATTATTTACAATTTTTTGGACAAGACCAGATAAGTCATCGTTAATCATACTGCAATTGAAGTCATCCATTTCAATCGCATAATCGCATAAAATAATTGGATACGTATCAAATTTAGCTGCAACTGTCAGCATTTTTGATAACCATTCTTTATTTGAAGATACTAAGAAAATATATTTGTAACCATCTTTTAAATCATAGATATCATTAATCATTGAATAGTCATAATTCTTGTACTTTAAAGCACTTACTAATGAACTACGACGATACTCTCCCCATCCACTATGCGCGAATGGTCCTTCGAACATAATCGCAATTTTACTATGCAGTTCTTCATCTTGGATTAACTTAGTTTTTTCCATTGTTCGCCCCTTTCGTATTATATCTTTTTTTGATTATTACATATAGACTGTTTTACATTTTTGTTTGTATGCACTAACTATTTTTTCGATTTCTTCCGATGAAAATTTCTCTATTTCTCGTATATTCTTTTCACCTAATGCATAACATTTACTATTTCCATAATCATGATATGGCAATAGTTTTATAGGATATTCATGTCTTAAGGAGCTTATAAAATCGATGATAGATTCCATTTCATCTTCATTCCATCCTTTTATAATTGGAACCCTAAATTCCATTCTTTGTCCTATTTCATCTAAATATTTAATATTTTGAAGAATCAATTCATTGGATACACCTGTACATTTCAAATGTTTTAAAGGATTGATTGCTTTAATATCAACTAAGAAAGTATCCACATAGGGAATCACTTTCTCTAATATTTCTTTTCCACAATAAAGTGTTGTATCAACTGCAGTATTAATATTAGAAGCCTTTAACTTCTGTAGTAGTTCTACTAAGAACATAGGTTGGAAAAACGGTTCACCACCGGACACTGTGACACCACCACTATCACCATAAAACATTTGATCCATTAATAGTTCAGGAAGTAGTGCGTCAACATCAACTTTCTTCCCATATAATACAAGTGCTTCTTGGTTACATACACGAACACAATTTCCTTTTAAACTGCAACCTTCTCTAAGAAAGATATGTTTATTATTTTCAATCTTATGGTTCTCACATACCTTGGTGCATTGAAAACAATTCACACATTTATCACTTAGATAACCTAATTCAATTGTAGGTGAAATACTTTCCGGATTATGACACCATACACATTTCAAAGGACACCCTTTCATAAATAATGTTGTGCGTATGCCATCTCCATCATGTATTTCAAAATGTTTAATTGATACAATCGTTCCTTCCATTAGATTCTCTCTGCTTGTTTAATAAATTCTTGTTGTTGTTCTTTTGATAGATTCACAAAGTAATCATTCCAACCACATACTCTTATTTGAAGTTCTTTATATTCATTTGGATTCTTAACAGCGTCCATTAATTGTTCAACATTCATTACATTTCCATGTAATGTAGTTCCACCATTTTTAAAATATGTCATGATTATTTGCGTCATAGCTTCAAGTCCACTATCTCCTGCGACATGTGAAGGATGAAGGATAAAGTCTAGTGGAGCAGAGCCAAGGATTAAACTTTGATCAATAGATAAAGCACTTTGCATGGATGCAAGTAAACCATGTTTCTGCATTCCACTTACACCACATAGATTTTTAGAGATTGGTGTTCTTGCGTTTCTTCCATCTGCGGAAGCTGCCATTTTCTTGCCTTCTGTTGCACAGAAGTCTACCGAATCAGCACCCATACGATAGACACCACCATGATTCGTAGGTTTTCCAATAATACATTCTCCTAAATGTTCATAGATTTGTTTTGCTAATGTATCTGGTTCTACTAAATGATTTCCATATTTATTTTCATCTTTAAGAATCATCGTTTGAATTGATTCATAACCAACCCAATTCTTCTTAAGTGCTTCTTGTAGTTCATCCATCGTTAATAATTCATCTTCATATACAAGTTTCTTAACTGCTAAGATACTATCTACCGTTGTACCAATCCCATAACATTTAATGGTTGTATTGTTGTATTCCATTCCACCTTCATAAATATCCATTCCTTTTTCTAAACAGGATGTCATCGTACCGGATAATACAGGAGAAGGATTAATATCCATTGTGATGGAATTAAAAGCTTCAATAATATCCATTGTTTGTTTAATGGAATAATCCAATTGGTTATAGAATGCAGTTTGAAAATCCTCAAACGTTTTATAGTTCGTAGCTTGTTTTAAACCAATTAATTCATTGGTTAATAAGTCATAGCCACCAGAGATGGTTAGTTCTACTGATTTTGCAAGATTTAACCAAGAAGCACAAATCATCGCTTCTTCTTTTCCTATGATGAATGGTTCATAACATCCTAAAGGAAGATATTGTTGTGCATCTTTCAATGGGATTCCTATACGTTTATATCCTTCATAGATAACATCATCATTCATCAATACGATATTCTGTGAACCTTTACGAATTAGGGAAGCACAATAACGAATAAACTCTTTTGGTGTATCATGTCGAACACGAATATGTATTTTAGGATTAATAACACCTATTTCATCATAGACTTCTAAAAACATATACGTTAATTCGTTTACGGCGTCACTTCCATCTTCCTTCACACCACCTATGCCTAATGGTTGTAAAGCACCGCGTCTAGCCGCATGCCATTTCGTAAAGAAGTAACGTAACATTTCTTTCGCATCTTCTTTTGTGATTATTCCTTCCTCAATATCCTTTTGATAAAGTGGATAATACATCTGATCTAGTAATCCTAATGTACGTACTTTTTCATATCCTATCTCTGCCATATTGGTAAAGAGAAAGGATAATTCCATTCCTTCATAAAGATGTTGAGGTCGATTATGCATTAATGCATAAATACAATCTGTATACCATGGAATATCATAGTTCAATGATTCTTCATATAAGCGATTCATATAACGTAGAATTGCTTCATAGGATTCTATAACACCATCATAGAATTCACTTTTCTTTGGATTGTTTTTCTTTTCTTCTATAGCTAACTCATATAGACCACGAATTCCATATTTAAAGACATTATTCCAATCAGGACAGGCATGCCTAAAATCAGAACACGCTCTTCCATAACCTGTTTCAATCATCTTTTGATTTAATTCAAACATTTCAGGTACTTTCTTTTGTTGAACAGATCGGTTAAGAGGATAAAACATATTGTTTTCCATAATATCTGGTCCAGCTTCATAGCGTTGTTTTACTAAAAAGTCTCCATCATTATTGGAACCATCATAAACAACACCTGTATTTAATTTATCCGCAAAAATATTATGTGGATTAACTTCTATTTGCCCATTATCTAATAAGAACGCAAAAGCTTTAGCACGTAATAGATTGACTGGTAAATCTTTATTGTCTTCTAATAATTGATTAAACCCTTTGGTTAATTCTTCTACTTCTAAACCACTGTTCTTATTCCAATGTGCTTCTTCAAATTCATTTTCTAGATACTGTAAGTTTTCTTTATATTGTAGTTTCATATGCTTGTCCTCAAGAATAGTTTAGTTATTCTAGATAGTAGATAAAATGTCCAAAACGACATTTATTTGTATTTTTCGCTTATTAATTTTATTATTCTATTTGAGGATAGTAAGCAAAATGACTAATTTAATCAATGACAATTTATACTTTTCGAAGATAGATATTCAAATAAAAGAAATTCAATCGGTATATTATCTTACAACTTTTGAATGGTATCGCCCTCAAATGAAACCAAGACCAACAAATGGTCTCATATTATTTACTGAGGGATGTATTCGTTATTATTTTAAGAATGAAACACTGGAAGCTCATCCTGGAGATATCTTAATCCTACCTAAAGGCGTTGAATATTCAGGTAAAAGATTACAAGAAAAAAATAGTTTCTATGTCATTGATTTTGAAACAGAAAACATAAATGATTTATACCAATTATCGCTTCCTTACATTTTTAAAGCAGATAATTATGATGTTACTTTAAGTTTATTTCAACGTACTTTAAAAGCTTATGAGAGTAGTTCACAAAACTCATTATTGCAGTGTAGAAGCTTACTCTATAATTTGCTTGATTATCTTTTTGTCAGTAATTCACAAGCTGATGCCAAAAATAAAAGAATCCATGAATATACAAATTATTTGCGTAAACAGATTGCAAACGAAGATTTCGATATGACACAGTTCAGTGACTATACAGGACTAAGTACTTCCCATATCCGTAAGTTATTCAAAGATAATTTTGGGATAAGCCCTATGCATTATTTACACTCGCTTCGTATTCAGCACGCAAAAGAACTGCTGCGCTATGATGGTATTTCCATTCAATCCATAGCACAACAGTGTGGTTATCGTTCCCTTTATTTTTTTAGTAAAGATTTCAAAAAGAGTACTGGGTATTCCCCAACGCAATATCGAAATAATTTTTAAGCATTACCCTCTTTGTGAAGAAGAGGTATATTTTCGTACTTCCTTTTTAACAGTTTCTGTTAAAGCATTTGGTTTCATTCGCCACATCCAGTTACCACCTAATGTGGATGGAGTATTCATACGTGCATGATTATCTAACTTAAGATAATCTTGCATTTGGATCACAACTAATTCCGCTTTTGAATGAAAGACAGACTTCATCATCACTTCATATAATTCATCTTTTTTTGTGACCTTATAATATTCTTTCGCAAACTTCATTGGTTCTTTTGATAAACCTTTTAACCATCCAACTAATGTTTCATTATCATGTGTCCCAATATAAGCTACACAATTCTTTTTATAGTTATGAGGTAGATATTCATTCTTCATACTACCTTCATAGAATGCAAACTCTAATACTTTAATACCAGGATATTTACTCTCTCTTAGTAGTTTCTTTACACCAGGCGTTAAATATCCTAAATCTTCCACAATCATATTGATTGAACCTAATTGTTTTTTCACTTGATGGAAGAAATCAATTCCTGGTCCTTTTTCCCACCATCCATTACGTGCGGTATCTTCTTTCGCATCAATCGCGAAGTAAGATTCAAAACCTCTAAAATGATCGAGTCGTAATACATCATAAAATTTTAATTGATGATGTATTCTCTTGATCCACCATGCATATTTCGTTCTCTTTAAATATTTCCAATCATATAAAGGATTTCCCCATAGTTGTCCATCTTCTGTAAAACCATCTGGTGGAACCCCCGCAACTTTTTTCGCATTTAAGTCTTCATCGAGTTGGAATACTTTCGGTGATGCCCATACTTCTACACTATCTCTTGCGACATAGATTGGTAAATCACCTATGATTTGAATTCCATTCTTATTCGCATATCTTTTTAATTCATTCCATTGTAAGAAGAATAAATATTGTATAACTTCATAGAATACGATTTCTTCATGGTATTCATCTTTGATTGCTTGTAAGATTTTCTTATCTCTTTTTTTATAAGGTTCTTTCCATGTCTCTAATGCACCACCATGGTGTAAATCTTTAATCACCATAAATAATGCATAATCAAGTAACCACTCTTTTTCAGATTGGACAAAAAACTCAAAATCTTCTTTTGCCTTTTTTAAAACTCGATCAACTGTATAATGTAATACCTTATAGCGATTTTGATAAAGTAACTCATAATCAATAGAATCAACTTTTCGATACCATTTAATAGAAGAGAACTCTTCTTTTTTTAGATATCCTCTTTTTACTAAATCATCCAAATCAATAAAATATGGATTTCCTGCATAAGATGAAAAAGATGCATAAGGAGAATCTCCATATCCTGTTTGACCAAGAGGAAGAATTTGCCAATAAGATTGTTTTGTAGACACAAGAAAATCCACGAATTGTTTCGCGGATTTACCTAATGTTCCTATACCATAGGGAGATGGTAATGCACTAATTGGCATCAATATCCCTGCACTGCGTTTCATTCTATTTCGCCTATACCCTCTTGTGGTGCAATATCACCCATTGGGGATTCATCATCATCAATACTAGAAGGACGAATAAGAGGATTCACATACGTTACTCCTTCATCTAATCCTTCTTGAGGAACTAAATCAATTTGTTGTCTTCTACGTCTTCCTAAGACAAATGAACTAACTACCGTAATACTTAATTCTGGTAATCTTCCTTCTTGTCCTTCTGGAACACTACGAATATAAGCACGTCCCTCAATTAAAACACGATCCCCAACATTAAAGTTATATACTTCTTCTGCGTGTTTCTCATTCGCCGCAAAACTAATAATATTATAGGGTTCACCATCTACAGTTGTGGAATGATAGTAACAGCGTGAGTTAGTTTCACGTAATAATACATTAATTTTACGGTCATTGTTGTAGACAGTTATTTTACCAAAAGCCATTCTTTTTTCGCCGGTCGTACCAATACCAGAACGGATTTTGGTTTCTCCATCTTTTTCAATGGTTCCAATAACGGTTACATGGTAACAGATGACTTCATTATTTTTGTCACGGATAGATTCAAATGAAAAATAGTCTTTGTTTCTGAATGTTTGCATGTTGCTCCTTTGTAGAACTTCTAAAATTATCTTATCATGATTTGCGATGTTTCAAAATTGTATTTCGAATAGAATAGATATCACTTTCTTCTGCTTCTGCAAGTTTAACTAAATCTTCATATTCGATCTTTTCTTTTTCAACACCATATCCGGAAGTAGATTTAATACGAATCTTCTTTCCATCGACCTCAATTTCTTTGATGTCTCGATCCAAGACATGACGTGACATTCTACATTCTCTCATACCAACTGTTGTGGTATGTTTGAAGATTAATTGCACCATTTCATCCCGCTTTTCTTCTGAACAGATAACTGTTATCAGAATTCCTGGACGATTCTTTTTCATATTAATTGGAGTTGTATATACTTCACTTGCACCATGTGTTAAGAGTGTTTGGGTTGCATAACCGATTTCTTCCCCTGTCATATCATCCACATTGAAACTTAGTTCTACCACAAAGCGTTCTGTTTCTGCCTTTTCTCCTAAGAAGCATCTTACAAAGCTTGGAATCGCAAATTCTATTTTCCCAGTACCATAACCTATTTTATTGATTTTCATTGTTGGTAAAGTTTTAAAGTAACTTGCGAAATGAGTGACAAGTGCTGCCCCTGTTGGTGTACATAATTCACCTTCTACTTCTTCTCTACTGTAGATTGGAACATCTTTCAAGATATATGCAGTCGCAGGTGCAGGTACCGGAAGAATTCCATGTGCACATTTCACAAATCCTCTTCCTACATGAATTGGTGATACTACAATTTCTTCAACACCTAATTTATGTATTAAGTAACATACCGCTGTAATATCTGCGATTGCATCCATCATTCCTACTTCATGGAAATGAACTTCTTCAACGGTTGTATTATGTACAGAACTTTCTGCTTCCGCAATAATACGATAAACTTTCATTACTTCATCTTTTACTTCATCACTTACTTTTATATGATCACGAACGATATGTTCAATATCTGCCATAGAACTATGATGATGATCATGGTCATGGTCCTCATGATGGTGATGATTCCCTTCTACTTCACCATTGATTTCTACCGTCATCCCATTTGTAAGAATTCCTGCTTTCGTAATTTTTTTCAGAGAATAAGTGACACCTGGAATACCTAAATCATTTAATTCTTTTACAATCTTTTCTTCATCATCAAAAAGATTCACTAACGCAGCCGTCAGCATATCTCCAGCTACACCCATACCGCATTCAATAAAAAGTGTCTTCATTCCTGGTTTATCCTTTCTATATATTCTAATAAGCGTGCATATTTATTGATGATACTTTCATGTTTTAAGACATCAAATGTAATGATGCGATTTGCATCATGACTCGCAACCATTGAACCATACATATTATAAGCACCATATGTGCGATTCATTTCATTAAATTCCATTATGAGTTGTTGTCTCATTTTAGGTGGTAGTTGTTCACATAAATAATGATATTTCATATTATTGTGAAGACCATACTCTATCATATTTAATCTTACAGTACGCTTTGGAATTGGTGAAGAGGTATCTTTCAAATCTGGATAAATTAATAAAATATCTCCTGCCTCAAAATGTTGGTAATCAAGGGTTTGATTCGGGTTTTCATTCCATGCATTTAGGGCCCATCTTAAGAAACCATCAAATCCTTTCTTTTCCATATATTCAAGTGTCCATATTGTTTCATCTGGTTCACTGATCGCAAATGTATTTGGAAAGTTTGTAGAACAATTATATAAAGTTGTTTCAAGTCCTAATTCTTTTCTATGTTTTATAAATTCATCAAAGGATTCACTTTCATCTGGTGTTGCTGCTATGGAAATTGAAACATAATCAATTTCATCAAAGACACTTTCATTATTAGGAACGCGATTAATCGCACTCGCTATTTTTAGACTTTGTCCCTTTTGGTTTTTAATACCTTTAATTAGTTTAACCGCTTCTTCTACCTGTCCCATATCTCTTTCATCAATAAAGATATAGGTTTTTTCAAACCAACCTTTCTCCTCTAAATGTTCAATATAAGTCGTAAGGAAATATGTCCATACATCTTTCCATTCATCACTTCCTACAACCATAGGATAACGAACTCTACTTCCATCTTCTAATACATACGTTACTGCATTATCAAAAGGTAAAATACTAAAGGTATCAATCCGTTCATCAACACCACACTCCATGCATAAGTTCACCCATGCATCAAATTTAGAGAAATCAAAATAAATACTATAATCACTATTGCGAACCCAATCTACCATAGAAGGATAATCATCATAGGTTTGATGACCCCAAGGTTCATCTAGGATAGAAACAGTGATACTTCTTCCTCCAATAGCGTGATAAATCTTTAGTTCTTCTTTTAGTACTTGAAGATGTTTTTCACTAAAAGGTTCTACTCCTTCTAAACAATCATAATATCGTAAAGAAGAGAATGGATATTGCCAAAGGTTAAGAGAATAGCGAGAAGTACTATCTTCTAAGACATGTGATAATACTGTTAAATTGATTTTTAATTCTTTCTTTGTTTGGTTTGATTCAATATTGATGAAACCTTCATATACACCAGGTGTTTGAGAAGAAGGAATCTTGATTGTGATCCAGATATAACGTGTTTGATTTGATAAGACTTCAAACTCTTTTTCAGTAGTAATGATTTCAGGAATACTGACATGTGGAATGGAAGTATCATATCCAATTCCTAGACTCGCATTCGCTTCTTTTAATAATCCAATTTCAATATTTGAATCTTCAATTTGTTCATTCTGATTTTTAAAACTACTTGAAGATACTTTAAGACTTGTATCTGTATTTGCGTGAATTGCGACTTTCGCATAGACTTCATCATTTCTCCAACCTGTTAACGAAAGTGTATCTTTGTTTTGAAATACATAAGCTTCATTTTGAGAAGCATCCACTTCATGAGATCCAAAATAGGTAAAACCACAAGAAAACTCTTCCCCTTCTGCGTGTATTAAGAGGGAATTTGTTAGGAGTGAAATTGTTAATAGGATTAGGAATATTACTTTGTGCATACTTTAATTATACATAGCATTTATTATCAATTTAAAAAATATTGTATTTGTAATGGCTTACATGCATATTTTTAAAAATAATACTTTCATTCTTTTTTTAACGTGGTATATTTCCTATACAGGAGATAAAAATGCTTAAAATAAAAAGGACAAGAAGTGATATTCTACATGGTGTAATCTGGCAACAAATTCTACTTTTCTTCTTTCCTGTTTTATTTGGGACAATCTTCCAACAACTCTATAATACGATTGATGCAATCATTGTAGGTAATATTGTAGGTAAAGAAGCACTTGGTGCAGTTGGTGGTTCTACAGGTACAATTGTTAATTTGATTGTAGGTTTCTTAGTAGGATTAACTTCAGGTGCTACTGTTTCGGTTGCGCAATATTATGGTAAACAAGATCGAGAACGTGTTCATTTAGCTGTATCAACTGGTATGACATTAGCTTTAATCTTAGGTGCTACCATAACAGTTATTGGATACATCATTACGCCTTCTTTATTAGAGTTCGTTAATGTACCTGTAGAGATATTAGATCTATCAATTACTTATTTAAGAATATATTTCTTAGGAATGATTCCTACTATGATTTATAACACGGGTGCTAGTATTTTACGTGCAACTGGAGATTCAAAGCGTCCATTATACTTTTTAATTGTTTCATGCTTTGTGAATATTATTTTAGATATCTTATTTGTGGCAGTCTTCCATTGGGGAATTGGTGGAGCAGCAATTGCGACCATCATTGCACAGATTGTAAGTTGTATCTTTATGATGTTGGTATTTTGGCGTACGGATGATTCCTTCCGTTTCACCTTTAAAGATTTGCATATTAATATGCCAATGTTAAAACAAATCTTAGCGATTGGTTTCCCACTTGGTTTACAATCTTCTCTTTATAGTTTCGCAAATTTATTTGTACAATCCAGTATCAATGGATATGGTACAGATATAGTTGCTGCATATACAGCTTTTGGTAAGATTGATGCACTCTATTGGAATGCATCTGGTGCTATGGGAACTGCCATCTTAACATTTACTGGTCAAAACTTTGGAGCAGGAAATATTGATCGCGTTAAAAAAGGTGTTCGTGTAGGTATCTTAGAAGAAATTATATTATCGATATTACTAACCCTCGTATGTTACTTTGGTAGTCCTTTCTTATATCGTATGTTTACTTCAGATGCGAATGTTATTTCGATTGGAATTGGCATCATGCATTTTATTAGTCCATTCTGGACGACTTTTTTCGCGATTGAAATCTATGCCAATGCAATGCGTGGATGTGGTGAATCCTTCTTACCTACTTTAATGCTTGCACTTGGGATTGGTGTTTATCGTATTATGTGGATTCTATTCTTCCCTAGTAAAACCATTTATGAAATCCTTGTATGTTATCCAATCTCTTGGATTCTTACAAGTTTACTCTTTACCATCTATTACTATAAAGGAACATGGTTAAAACGTTCTCTCATTCGTAGAGAAAAACAATTAAGTACGACAATTGAATAATTACATAAAGATACTACCACCAATAAACTCTCTCATAATAGAGTTATTTGGTATCGCACTAAAATCTTCTAATTCAACAAAGTATTCTAAGAATTCTAACATTCTTTGGGCATCCGAATAAGCTTCATCTTCAGGTTTAATTTCTTCTAATAGCGGTCTCGCTATTTTTTTAAGCACTGCTAATTCATAGAGACATTGGGAATTAAAGAAGGTATCTGCACGATTGTAATATGGGAAGATATTTTTTTCTTCACCTCTACGAACAGATGGCCAAGCTTTAATCGTATTCGCTGCACTATATCCACGGAATTGATAATCTCTAACAATTCTTCTTAACATTCTCGCATCGGTTGTAGAAATACGATTATGTTCATCAATATTTAATTGTGTTAAAGGACTAATATAAATATGATATTTTTCTTCATCCGCTATTCCTTTTGTGAGTTCAGGATTCAAGGCATGAATCCCTTCAATTACGATTGGTTGTGAAGCATCAATTGAAGTAATACGATCTCCATATTTCTTCTTTCCTTCAATAAAATTAAAGGTAGGAATATCTACTTTCTTTCCTTCTAATAGATCATTCATTTGACTCGTAAAGAGTTTAATATCTAAAGCTTCTAAGTCTTCAAAGTTTGGTTTTCCATCTGGTCCAATTGGAGTCTCTGTTCTTTCCACAAAATAATCATCTGTTCCTAAATAGAGTGGTCTTAATCCATTGACTCTTAATTGCATACATAATCGTTTCGCAAAGGTTGTCTTACCCGATGAAGATGGACCCGCAATTAAAATAATTCTTTTCTTTGATTTATAAATCTGTGTCGCAATTTCAGATATCTTTTTTTCATGTAATGCTTCGGTAAGTAAGATTAAATCTACATATTGGTTTCTTAGAATCATCTTATTTACATCCCAAGAATATTGAATACCTGTAATCTTACCCCATCTTGTTTCTTCCGCAAATGCTTTATAAAGCATCTCTTCATTTTCATATGGAGGAATCTCTCCTGGACAATCCGGTTGCGCAAAACGTAAAAGGATTCCATTCTTATATCTTCTTAATTCAAAATTCTTAAGATGGGATGTTCGCGTTGTTAGTGGTGTATAGAAAAGTTCTAATTCTGTTCCTAACGAATATAAATTAATAAATTTTAAATCCGGTAAATGCTTTAAGGTCTGGTGAGATGATTTATTCCCTTTTTCTTTTAGGAGTTCTAACATTTCTTCCCTTGGCATTTTATTCTCTTCAAAAGGTAAATCCATCTCTACGAGTTCAAACATTCGATTTTCAATTTTAACGACTGTATTCTTTGTGACACTGCTTGATTTAATCGTTGTATAAATACCTCGATTCAGTGCGTTATTCACAAGAACTCCTACATCTGAACCTAATACATCATGAACCGCCTTAATATAAAGCATTAATAAAGAAGACTGAAAAATCTTATAGGTTCCTTTATCACGAATATCCGATAA